>JBATTL010000759.1:0-2784 GCA_049670525.1 Thiohalocapsa sp.
TCAGATCCCGCTTGGTGCGCGCCCGGAGGCAAGGCGGGCGGCAAAGCGCATCGAGAGAAGGCGAAGGACTTCACGCCGAAGGAGGCGGCGCAGACGGCCCGCCGCCAGACTGGTGGGCGCGTGCTCAACATCAAGCCTGGGAACGGCGGCTATCGGGTTAAGGTGCTGACGCCGAATGGCGACGTGAGCTATGTCCCAGTCGACACTCCGGCGCGCTGAGACTGTACTACTCTCGTCCGCATCCTGATCAATACAGGAAAGCGGAACGGACCCTTGAGGGTTGTCGTCAGGAACACTGCACAGTGCCTTTCACCGATAGAGAGTGAATCATGCCGGCATGAATCGTTCCGCCGTTAGGCTTCCGCCAGTGTTGGTATGCGCGGCCGACGAGGACATAGGCATCATGTCTCGCGTCGGGCTGCCTATGGTTCTGCTCAAGGCGCTGGTCGTGGCGAATCCGCTCCTTCTGCTCGTAAAGGATTTCCGAGCTGCCACAAGCGGACGCGGTGCGATCCTGCCGAACATCCGTCGTAGCTTGTAACCTTACCTTAGTTGCCCGGCCGGCATAACAGACAGCCCCTCCCGCTGTTCGGATCAGCTCCGCGAGTTTCCCGGAGGATAGATGACAAAACAGTTCGCTGTTGTTCATGCTATTTGTCATTTCCGCCGATCCAACGGCTTACGCTTGCTCTCGCACCCGGCGGAAAATCTCCTGTGCCAGGTGCTCATGCGCCGCCGAGCGGAACTCAGTATCCGTCATCACCCTGGAGAAGATCTCCTCGTTGCCCTCCATGCGCGCGATGAACAGCTCATCCAGCATGCGCCCGAAATAGGCGGAGAAGTTCGCGTAGTTGTTGGCGCGGGCCGCCTCCGCGATGTTCTCGTCGTTTTCCGCCGAGGCCCGTATCTGGTCGAAGAACAGCTGATCCGCCTCGGTGAAGTCGGTCCCGAAGCGCTCGTTGAGGCGGTCGATCAAGCTCGAAAGCGAAACCGGTTCATCCCTCACGCCGCCAGTGCCGACATCCGTCGGCCCCTTTAGGGGGTAGGCCTCCCCCTGCGCGAGGTCGATAGAACCCTCGGTCATCTGTTGGAGCCGGAAGAACCGTAGCGCCACCTCGTCGTCCAGAACGAAGCCCTGACCATCTCCCGGTGGCGGGAGCTTCGCCAGAAGGTTCCGCACGAAGGCGTAGAGCCGTTCGAGGTCGCTGTCCTGATAGGGGATGATCTGCGACAGGAATGCGTAGAGGTTTCGATAGGCCGTCAACTGGCCGCGAAACTCCTCCCGCGCTTCCTCTTCTCTTTCCTCAAAGCGCTGGACGATGGCATCGAGTACGGCATTCATCCCCCCGATGATCACTCGCCGAGTGATCGCGCTTGCCGCGATACCAGACTTCAGCGAAGGCACTCACATCGGCCGGCGTGAAGATCGCCCATTGCAGCAGGCGGTGTTGCAGTTCCGAGAGGCGCTGCGGATCGGCGTTCTCGCCAACCGGCGTCGTCTCGTAGTACGGTTTGAACGCCTGGAAGATGTCATCCTCCTCGTTCGCGAAATCGAGCACGAAGGTGCGCGCCTTGCCGGGCGCGATGCGGTTGAGCCGCGAGAGGGTCTGCACCGCCTGAACACCTGCCAACCGCTTCACCACATACATTGTCTGCAACAGGGGCTGATCGAAGCCGGTCTGGTACTTCTCAGCGACCAGCAGCACCCGGTAATCGTCGCGCTCGAATGCCTCGGGCAGCTCGCTTTCGGCAAGACCGTTATTCATCGCCACCTCGGTGTACGACGAACCGGGGTCGTCCGGGTCCTCGACCGTCCCTGAGAAGGCCACCAGCGAGCGAATGCCGGTATAGCGCTGGTCCTTGATGTAGCGGTCAAAGGCGAGCTTGTACTTCACGGCGGCAAGACGGGAGCCCGTGACCACCATCGCCTTCGCCCGCCCACCCAGCTCGTGCATCACAGTGAGCCGAAAATGCTCGACGATGACGGAAACCACCTGCTCGATATTGACCGGGTGCAGCTCCAGGTAGCGCGACAGCGCCTTCGCGGCCTTCTTGCGCGGCACATCGGGATCATCCTCGACCTGTTTGATCAGGCCGAAGAAGCGCTTATAGGTGGTGTAGTTGGCGAGCACATCCATGATGAAGCCTTCCTCGATGGCCTGGCGCATGCTGTATTCGTGAAAGGGTGACGCCCCGGACGGTCCGGGCTCGTCGAACAGGACCTTGGTCTTGAACTTGGGCGTGGCCGTAAAGGCGAAGAAGCTCAAGTTTGGCTGCCGGGCGCGTTTCAGCGCATCGCGCAGCGCCGCCGCCTTGGCCTCTTCCGACAGGTCCCCGCTCTCCACTGGGTCCTCCTCATCGCAGAGCTGAGCGGCAATCGCCGCCTCGATCCCGTCCTTGTTCAGCATGCCTTTGAGCGCCGTCGCGGTCTCGCCGCTCTGGGACGAGTGCGCCTCGTCGACGATAACCGCAAAGCGCTTGCCCGCCGTGTCGATCTGCACGCCAGAGCCCTTCTTCTCCAGGGTCGAGAGGGCCTGCGAGATGAAGGGGAATTTCTGGATGGTCGTGATGACGATGGGCGTGCCCTGGGACAGTGCGCGGGCAAGTTGCTGGGTGTCCTCGTCGATCTTCTCGACCACGCCGGTCTTGTGCTCGAGCTGGTAGATCGTGTCCTGCAACTGCTGATCGAGCACACGCCGGTCGGTCACCACGATGACCGAGTGAAACACCTTCTCATCCTGCGCGTCGTGCAGGCTGGCCAGCCGGTGCGCGAGCCAGGCAATC
>JBATTL010000760.1:0-2151 GCA_049670525.1 Thiohalocapsa sp.
GTCGCGTGAGGGGCGTTTGGCCGTGCTCGACGGGCTTCTAAGGCAACTCGTGCTGCCCCGACGCCCGCATGGCGCCGCGAGCCCCATCCTGAGGCGCGCCAGTCCCGAGGCTGCCGCGGTTGGGTTCTTTGTTGGTTGCGTCTCTCGCGGACTGCAGGCTCCAACGGCGGACTCCGCACGTGTCGTGCTGGAACGTCTGGGCATGCCGTTATCTGTCCCTGCCCAACAGACCTGCTGCGGCGCGATGCACCGGCACAACGGTCATCCCGGCGCCGCGGACCGGTTGCTGACGCGCAACCGCGAGGCGTTTGCGAACAAGACAGCGGTTGGCTTCGCGAGCGCCTGTGTGGCGGAATTGCAGCAGGGTATGGATGCGGTCGAACTCTGCCGATTGTTGGTCGACGCTCGCTGGCCTGCGCAACTGCGGCTTCGACCGCTGCCAGCACTGGTCGCCGTGCATGAGCCCTGTTCGCATCGCAATCTGCTGCGGGACACGCGCGCCGTGTATGCGCTACTGGGACGAATTCCCGAACTCCGCGTCCTCGCCTTGGATGGCAACGACAGTTGTTGTGGCGCGGCCGGCACCTATTTGCTCGACCATACCGAAACCGCGCTGTCCCTGGCCGCGGACAAGGTTCGCGATGTTGCCGCGTTGGGTCCGCGGTTTCTCGTGACCACCAACACCGGTTGCGCCGCGCATTTGGCAGCACGGCTGCGGGCCGCCGGTCTTGAGGTGGAGGTCGTGCATCCGGTGGACTTGATCGCGAGGCAACTGCCAGCTTAGGGTTTTGCTTAGCGGGCCTCGTATGGTCAAGCCCGGCCCGATCCGCGCTGCTACCCTAAGATTGACCGGACCGACACCCCATTATCATCGTTAATCGCCAGCTCCGCCGAGGTTCATCATGTTCGATCGCCGCTACAGCCCCGTCGATGAGGTTTTGATCAACTTGGACCAAGCGGTGCGGACGCTGATTGGTCGGCCGAAGCTGACCGAGCGGCGAAATCCCGGCGAGCATCACGATGATGTGGATCTCAGCGATGACGAACGCCGTCATATCGGTCGGCTGATGCGCGTCAATCATACCGGCGAAGTGTGCGCTCAGGCCTTGTATCAGGGACAGGCGATGACCGCTCGTGCGCCGGATGTGCGTCAGCGGTTGGAGCGCTCCGCCCGCGAAGAGAACGACCATCTAGCCTGGTGCGAGCAGCGGATCGATGAATTGGGCGGGCGCAAGAGCCTGCTGAATCCGCTTTGGTACCTGAGCTCGTTCGCGATGGGTGCTGCCGCCGGGCTCGCCGGCGACCGATGGAGTCTTGGGTTTGTCGTAGAGACCGAACGTCAGGTCGAGGATCACCTGGATGATCACATCAGCCAAGTGCCTGCGGATGATCTCCGCACGCACGCGATCATCGAGCAGATGAAGGCCGACGAGATCCATCACGCCGAAGTGGCCTACGAGGCCGGTGGCGCGGAGCTACCCACGCCGGTGAAATTTGCGATGCAGGCGGTCTCGAAGGTGATGACCAAGGGTGTCTACTGGATCTGACCGATAGCTGGATCTGACCAGTTCGAGGTCGGTTCACAATCGAGAAATCACTACCGCGGGGTTGCGGCGTTCTCTGGGGCGGCGAAACCAGTGCAATTCAATGCCGCGCCCCAGACTGCCTCGCCGATGCCGTGCCGCATGGCCAGCTGTAGCGGGATGGGTCCCTGCGTAAGGAGCCCTTGCAGCGCGTTGGGTCCGTTCTGTCCGCCCGCCACCGCGGCCGCCTCGATTAACTGCCAGCCGATCACCGCGGCCAAGGCGTCCCCCGGGGCCTGTACGATTTTTGCGACGCCCTGTACGACATCCGCTTCGTCAGTTCCGGTCTCCCGCAGGCGGTCTACGGCGGCTGTGGAGTCGATCAGGCCGCAATGGAGCTCCAGGTCGACGCGTGCGGCTGCGATAGCCTGCCGGCGCGACCGCAGCGCTGCGCACTGTTCGGCGTCGTCGGTGCCGTCGAACAGCCGCCGTTCCAGATAGAGCGACCAGCCCGTCAGCAGGCTATCGTCCGCGGCGAGGAGTCGAGGCAATGAGCGCGCTGCCATACCGCCGCCGAAGGTCACCGAGTGGACGCCGCCCCAGCCGACCCGACTGCAGCGCAGTCGGG
>JBATTL010000761.1:0-3227 GCA_049670525.1 Thiohalocapsa sp.
GGGTGCGGCGCCGAGCCTCGGCTGTCGTGCCCTTGGGCGATACTACCCGACGCGGACCTCGATCCTGCGCGGACGTACCTCTGCGCGCTTCGGGATACGCAGTCTCAATACCCCATCTTTCAGGCTGGCATCGATATTGTCGGTCTGCAGCTCGCGGCTCAGCGAGAAACCGCGGCTGTAGCGCGTTGCATTCACATCCGCGTAAAGTGCCTCGATTCCCTCCGGCATAGCAAACTGGACATCAGCTTCGACCAGTAGTTGATCGTTGTCCACCTGCAGCCGCAGCCTGTCCTTGGACACGCCGGGCATATCGGCCTCGAGAGTAATGCCATCTGCGTCCTCGAAGATGTTCACCGGAGGCCGCAATGTCCGGACGCTATCGGGCCCCTCCTGTATCTCGGTGGATTCGCGGGTGGTCATGTCGGTCTTCTTGTTCATGGCTTGAAATCCTCCCGGTCACTTGACCTCGATCTGCCGTGGTTTGGATGCTTCGCTTCGTTGCACCACAATGCGCAGTATGCCGTCGGTATAGCGGGCTTCGACTTTGTCCGGGTCCACATCCTCGGGTAGGGAGATGACCCGCCGGAAGGAACCGCTGAATCTCTCACGACGGTACAGTTCGGCATCTTCCGGAATGCTCACCTTCCGCTCTCCCGCAACGGTGAGCAGATTCTGCCGGATGGAAATGTCCAGCGTCTTAGGATCGATTCCGGCAGCAAACACGTAAACCTCTACGCCGTCGCCCGTGGACCCGACATTGATGGGGGGATAGGTCCCTCTTGCGACGGAGCGTATACCTGCCGGCCAAGTCCCGCGGCCGGAGAACTCGTCCATGTCTTGCTGCATACGCCTGAGGTCGTCGAAAAGGCTACTGTCGAAGTTGGTTAGACTACGGAACATATTTTTGTCTCCTCACGGGATGCGTGGATCTTGCTCAGGGCGAATCCAGGCCCGCGATCGGCCAATCAACCCGGCAGGAATTTGTTGTCCAGCCAGATGTGTCACGACAGACCCTCGCGGAAAGCCTCCTGGGTCAGCCCCGAGCGCATTTCGTCTTTGGCTCAGTTGCTTGCCGTGGCTGAATCTGTAGCTTCCTCGGAGTGCATTCCAGCGCTGCCATCAGCTGTTCCGGTGACGATATCGGCCTGTCCGGGTGATTGCTGGAACCAGCTCACGGCGCGCTCCCAGAAGCCGCGAATCTGACTCGCCGCTCCGCTGCCTTCGGTTTTTGGCATCAGGGCGGCGATATCGTCCGCAAGCGCTTGGACCACTTCGGCATCCTCAGCCCCGAGCAAGGAACGATAGGTGCCAAGCTGGAACTGGGCAATCCGCAGGTTCTCGCGCGCGGCCTCGTGGTGTCCCTCTTCGACCATCCGCTCGGATAGCCGTAGCGCTTGCTGCACCTCAACCAGCGGATCGTCGACCTTATTGACGGACAACTCGACGCCTTCCACTTGCGCAAGCATTAGCTCTGCCAAGGCCTGGTCCGGCTTTTCGAACAAGGCCGCCGCGCGATTCAGCTTCCGCTCGATGTAGCTGAGGTCTGCAAGCATTGACGTGTGGATAACGTCGGCATCGGCGAGTCGCACACCATTGAGCGCCGCCGCCTCTGATTTGGCATCTAGGATCGGCTCGACGACTTCCAGTGCAATCATTCCCTCAAAAAGCGCGATCTTGTCGTCTTGGACCTTGTCGACGTCCCTGTAGACCTCCTCGCCCGATGCGTCCGTGACGACCGTGGTGACGGTCGTCACGGGCAGGAGCTCTCTCACTACCTCGGTAAGCCTGCGGGCTTTTTCGAACTCTGATTTCGCCGTACTCGGATCCTGGTCAATCAGGCCTTCCGTGGCCTCATTGAGGTGATTGATGATGCGTGATCCGAGAAGCGACACCTGGTGCAGATCCTGGGCTGATAGCGTGCCCTCGGTTTGCCGAGAGACCGTGGTCTGGAAGCGCTCACCGCTCCCTGTGGTGATTGTCGACTGGTCCCGTTTCACTTGGGATTCTTGTGCATCGCTCGCCGCAGCGAGGTTCATTCCGACGCTCAAGCTTAGCGCCAACAATGTGACCGAGCCGATGATCGTCTTGCCATGTTTGCCATGAAAGACACTACGAATGACATTCACCGTCTGTATCTCCTCTTGTTGGAAACGACATTCAGTTGGAGCAGCCAATTTCAGACGCACATGTCGCCGCCAGGAAGACGCCCGGCAGCGTTCTGTCGCAAATGAAACATCTGCGATGCTGGAGCACGCCCGAAATATCAATCAGGCGGTCGCAGCAACCGTTTGAGCGCTGGCGAATATCTGAGCGCTTTCGGCGCCCGAACGCTGCACTGACGGCGACCGCGAAGAACCACCGACCGGTAGTCGCGCCGCCGGTGAATAAGTGGGATTACTTTGGTAAAGGTGCTGATACCGACCGGCTGCAGCGTTCGACTCGCCCTTTGCAAGAGACATGTGTTCACGACAGTTTGCCTCCTGTGTAGCTGACCCTTGCGGTTAAACGTATGCGATGCTGTTAGCACTCTCTCTTGGTGAGTGCTAGAAAATTTAGCCACTTTTTCGCGCTTGTCAAGCCCTCTGATGGAGGTGGGTGCGACCAAAAGTGATGCGTTGCCTTAAATTACTGCCACAACCATCTGGAACAGATTAGGAACGTGCGATATGGCAGCGCGCATTGACGAGGACACCAAGCTCCTGGAGTTGCTCAATCGCCATCCGGAGCTGAAGCAGCGCGTGCGCGCGTTGGCGGACATCGCTGAGGATGCCGACGGCGATCTGGTGCGTGCCGACGAGGCGGAACGACGGGTGATTGAAGAGGTTCGACGCATTGGGCAAGAGACGCTGCGTAGCTGGGCGGAGGCACGGATCGCACGCGGCGAAGCAGAGCAGTTGCAAGCCGATGGGGTACGTGGGGCGGGTAAAAAAACTCTGCTGGCACACCACGTTCGGAACCATTGCGGTAGAGGAACCGCAGTATCGTTCGGGCACGCGCACCAGCCGTCCCTTCTCGGGGCAGGCGCAGGTCGCCAACCGCTGCTGCTCGCAGCCCTTGCAACGGGTGGTTACCGACTTTGGTGCTGATGTCGCCTTCGGGCAGGTGGTCGGCAAGCTGCGTGAGCATTATGGTGTTGTACTGGCGCCGGAGACCATTCGAGGGATCGTCGAGCGCCATGCACAGGGGATGCTTGAGCAACACGCGCTGACCGAGGACTGGCCGAGCAC
>JBATTL010000762.1:0-2598 GCA_049670525.1 Thiohalocapsa sp.
GTTCGACGAATGCCGCGCCGCCGGCTCGACGCTGATCTTCGTCAGTCACGACGCCGGCCTGGAGCCCTTGTTCGACCGCACGCTGCGTCTCGCCGAAGCCGATTCCGCGGCTCACCGATCGCTCGGCGTGGTCTGACCAGAGATTGTCAGCGTGAACGTAACTACCCGATGTAACGAAATGCAGCGAATTGTTCGCATCGAATACCTGATCACCTCGGCCTTGGCCCAAACCCGCATCAAGCCGTACCCTCGAGTCGCCGGGCTCGGAACTTGCGGCAATAGCCGGCCTTCGGCCGAGATCGGCGTCAGTTCGCCGTTGCGCACCGACACCGCAGCCCGCCGGAAGCTCCAGCGTTGCCTCAAGTCGCTCGATTCGCGTCCCTGTAATCCGCGGGTTGCGCAGGCTGTTTCAGGATCGAGATACAGGCGGCAACGCAATGGCTATCGCTAGACTGGCCTTGAAGAGCTTGCTGAACCGCCGTTTCACGGCACTGCTGACGCTGCTGTCCATCGCGTTGAGCGTGTCGTTGCTGCTCGGCGTGGAGCGGGTTCGCACCGAGGTGCGCACGGGTTTCGCTAGCACCATCAGCGGTACCGATCTCATCGTCGGTGCCCGCAGTGGGCCGGTGCAGCTGCTGCTCTACTCGGTGTTCCGCATCGGCAACGCCACGAACAACATCGGTTGGCAGAGTTACCTGGACATCGCCGCTCATCCCAAGGTGGCCTGGACCGTGCCGCTGTCGCTCGGCGACTCGCACCGCGGCTTCCGCGTGCTCGGCACCGAGCTCGGCTATTTCGAGCACTACCGCCATGGCCGCGGCCGGGCACTGGCCTTTAGCGCCGGTCAGCCCTTCGCCGATCTCTATGACGCCGTCATCGGCGCCGACCTGGCCCGCGGCCTCGGCTACACGCTCGGCGACGAGGTCGTCATCGCCCACGGCGCCAGCGATGTCAGCTTTTCCCGACACGACGACAAGCCCTTTCGCATCGTCGGTGTCCTAGCCCCCACCGGTACGCCGGTGGATCGTACCCTGCATGTGAGCCTTGAGGCCATCGAGGCCATACATGCCGGCTGGCAGGGCGGTGCGCCGCTGCCGGCGCTTGCGGTCAGCGCCGAACGGGCCCGGGGCATGGACTTGACACCGGAGGCCATCACGGCCGTGTTGGTGGGGCTGGAATCGAAGATCGCGACCTTCGCCGTGCAGCGCTGGGTCAACGACTATGCTCGCGAGCCGCTGCTGGCGATACTGCCCGGTGTGGCGCTGTCGGAACTCTGGTCGCTGGTCGGCATCGCCGAGAACGCGCTCTTGTTGATCTCCGGCTTCGTCGTGCTGGTAGGCCTGATCGGCATGCTGACGGCGTTGCTGATCGGCCTGGACGAGCGGCGCCGGGAGATGGCAATACTCCGCTCGGTGGGTGCCCGCCCGGCGCAGGTGCTGGCGTTGATCATCGGCGAGGCCGCTGTCCTGACTCTGCTCGGCGTCCTGTTCGGCGTCGGGCTGCTGTACGCTATGCTCGCCTTTGGCCAGCCGGTGCTGGAGACGAGACTCGGCCTTGCCCTCGGCATCGGCGCGCCGACGTCGCGGGAATGGCTGCTGCTTGGCGGTGTCCTCGTTGCGGGCCTGCTGGCGGGACTGATTCCCGGCTGGCGCGCCTACAGGATGTCGTTGAGCGATGGGCTTTCGCTTCGTCTATGAGTCTCGATGCGTATTTCCAGAACCCAGCGAGCCACGCGAAGCATCGGGGCTCGGCGTATCTTCCCCAGGGTAAACACTGGCCCTCGGTCCGGATCGGCCGCCCAATATCAGCGCCAATCAGCTTATAGATCATGTCAATAGAGAGACTGCCGATGACTACGAGCAAACGCCTGTTGCTGCTGGCGCTGATGCTGCTGCTGGCCGCCTGCGGCGAGAAAGTCGGGCAGAAGCCGCCGGCCGATCCTAACACCCGTGCCGAACTGGAATGGGATGACCTGATCCCAGCCGATTGGCAGCCGGAAAAACTGCTGGCCGATTACGATGCCGACAACCTTGAGGATGACGACCCCCGCGCCGCAGAATTGATGGACAGGCTCAAGGCACTCTGGGCGGAGGCGCCGGTCGTGGATGGGTTCGATGGCCAGCTTGTGAAACTGCCCGGCTTTGTCGTGCCGCTGACCACAGATGCCACCGAGATCCCCGAGTTCCTGCTGGTGCCCTATTTCGGCGCCTGCATTCACGTCCCGCCGCCACCCGCAAACCAGACCGTGCATGTGCTGACCGCCGACGGCGCCGCCTATCGCGGTGAGTTGTTCGACACCGTATGGGTCGAGGGTCGCATGCGAGTGACGCCCTTCAGCGACGAGCTCGGCGATGCCGGCTACCGCATCGAGGAAGCCGCCGTCAGTGTCTATGAGGCGGACTGAGCATAGCCAATGAGCCGGCCAAGAAGACTTCAGTCACCGGCTTCAGTCGCTATTGCGCTCCGTCGAACCCCAATCGAAATCGGGTTGAACTCGGGTTGAATTCCGCTTGAGGCGCATTGGAGCCGTGACTGACAGGCGCCTGCTCCTGGCACGGCTGGCGCGTCTGGCCGCCCCAGCGCTGCTGCCCGGCTTGC
>JBATTL010000763.1:0-1730 GCA_049670525.1 Thiohalocapsa sp.
CCAGTACAGCCTCCGGCGCGCAACCGGCGTGGCAATGAAACAGCAGCCGTTCGCCGTCGACACGAACACTCAGCGACGGGGCGCGATCAGCATGCGCCGGACAGCGCGCGGACCAACGCCCATCGCCAGTGCGTATCACCCCGTTCAAACGAGCGAGCAGGATCTCCGCGTTCATCGGGATACCTCGACTGCACGAGATCGGCGGGCGCAGACAGCCTTCGGTGCGTGCGACCCGCACGCACCGAAGGCTCAGGCTGCGAAAACCGGCGAGCGGCGACTAGGCGGCGGAGGCTTCCGACGCGGTTGTCGCTGGCGTATCCGCGCTGCCGCGGAGTCCGAACGTTGATCGCTGGGCGTGGATCTCGCTGACCAGCTGCATCAGTTCGTCGTCGGCAACTGCTCGGATGTGCGCGGCAATCACCGCGTCGACCTCATGCTCGGGCCAGGCCGCGACCCGCGGGCCGAGAGAAATGGACCGCGGGAAGAGCCCATCGCTGATGCGCGCGTACAGGCGGGAGCGGCTATAGCCGGTGCGTTCGAGGACGATGGGCAGGCGAAGGAAGCGGGTAGGCATGGTTCTCTCCGTCGGGAATGGCTGCGGGGCATCCGATGGGACATTCGCCAATCAACAGGGCCGAAGAGGCCCGAATCAGCTGTGAGTCCCGCGGGAACGAAGGGGATAGTGTCGGATGGGGTCCGTTTTGGAGCGACGGAGAAAGCTCGGCCAGAACCAGGACGATTCAAAACGTCATCCAGCAGCGCGATCTTGCCTGGGGTTACGATGGGCCATGAACGTCAATGCAGTCCGTTCGCCACCGGACCGTCATGCTCCTTGGCCACTAGCGCGGGACCCTGGTGGCCTATGCCGGTCTCCCGGTGACCGGAGATTAACAGCGCGCCGATGCCGATGCCGATGCCGATACCGAGATGGCCGCCCATCTCACCGTGCACCGGGAAGATCGGTTCATGGATCGCTTCCGTCTTGACGAGGTGCTTCATGCCCTGCTGACGCGGCCAGAAGGCGCCCAAGCACCAGCTGAAGAGGTGCATCGAGCGCTGTTGCGGAAGCTGCGTATGACCGACGATGGACGCGAATCCGTGTGCCGGAGGTGGGAGCACCTCACCACACAGCAAGTTAAGAAAGGGAGTAGTGATCACTTCCCGCTTGGGGCTGATTCTTCGCGGCAACAGGGCCGAAAACTGACTCGCAACAGGTAAGCCACCGCCTCTGGCGGTGAGACTCGAAGAGGCTCTGCCGTTCCGGCGTGCATCTCCAAACATTGGAGATAGCCATCGGCTCAGCGGAACGAAGGAAGTATCTCCACAGGCGAAGCAGCGCCGATCAAAACGGACACTGGTGCGCGGCGAGAGAGCAAGCCACGCGCAGGTGATTGCATGCGCGGCAGGGCGAACATGCCAGTTGGCGACAGCGTTCGGCCAAGGTTGCGCTGGTCGGTACCACGCTGGCCCCCACGGCCCCCTCGGGGGGCTTCATCAAACCACCCCCTCTGGGGGTGGTAGCTGATTGCACCTGGTGACACGACTAGGCCGGCGACCGGATTATGCCGAGCAGCGGCGGCGAACGCGCCTGAGAAAGCGATCTCACGCGAATCGACTCGGCATAATCAGAGCGACGACAGGAACGCCAGCAGCGGGTCAGCTGCCTTGAATCGCGTCATCGTGCCCTTGACCGGGTCGAGCTTTGCCAGCGCTCTCTCCTTGACCAGCAG
>JBATTL010000764.1:0-11076 GCA_049670525.1 Thiohalocapsa sp.
GCAAGGTGCCGCCGATGACCAGCAGGACCATGAGAACGACGTATGCCTGCATGACCCCTGGGTCAAGCGGAAGGTCTGCGGCCAGAACCGCGAACGGATTGCTTGTGATCATTCGATGGTGACTCCACTTTTTACTTTCAGCTCGACTACATCACGGGAAACGCGACCCGCTCGATGCTCGCGTCAGGGCGAGCGAATGTGCGGATGGAGCGAACGTCCGACCGCTCCGCTGGTATAAATTTGGTAACGGCATCTCCCGACGACCAAAGAGTATAAGCGTTTCAGTACATACTTCGCGACTCATACAATTTTCGGGCGCGATAACCCCTACTAATGACCCTCGCGCAGACAGAGCCGCCTAAAACGCGATTTTTTAGAGAATTGCGTGGTGTCTGGCTCGCGATGCTCGTTGGCCATCTTCAGTCGGCCGCGAGCACGAACCACGTGCTCCAGGACGTTCTTACCCCTACGCCCACCGGAACCTAGTGGATCGCGCGGTCTGCTTGGTTCGCAGGTGCAACTGACGCAGAGCTTCGCCCCCGTAGACGCGACCCGGAAAAGACACCCGCGTCGATTTCGCTTGTCAGCGGTGCGACGGAAGCGCTCAAACAACAAGCGCTTCCCATTCGGGGCAGGATGGGTCGCAATTTGTAAGCGCCTAAGCGGCACAAAATGATGGAAGCCGGAAACCGCCCAGCTGTTCAGAACCCCAATTGTTCAGAACGAGGGCGACCACCGAGCTGGATCTTGGCTCGGATGGCCAATAAATCAGCATCTCCTCGGATTTCGGCGTGATCACCGGCAGGTAGACTCGCACTCGGTACCTTGGCGCGAGCTTCGACGATCCAGTGCCGATCATGGAGTGCGTGCGTTGAGGTCGTGACGTCGGGGTTCAGGGTGGAACTGGCTGAGCTGAGACGCTCATCGGCCTCTGGCTGTCGACGACGACCTCACCTGTACCAACCGCGTGTCGTCTGCAGACAAGCGGCAAATCAAGTCATCTTCTTCGCCTTCGTACTTCTCGGGACGTCCCTGGTGCCTTTCGTGATGCCAAACGGATCGTCAGACAGAAGACCCGCAATTGCCGGAGCGTAAGTCAGCACGGCGCCCTGCAACACACCGAGGTTGTCAACGATCTCGGAGAGGCGGGCCAACAACACGTCATCAACCGGCTTCTCCAGCATCTCGCGCAAAAGGCCAACCAGTGGGATGATTGCTTCAGAATCAACGTACTGCTCAATCATCGAGATCGATTCCTTGAGTGTTGACACATCGATCCTGTAATCAGGGCCAGTCATTTCGCAAGATTGCGGCCGCTGGCACGCTTCCAACGAGGCGGGGCGTCGGTACGCCCTACATCGTTGGTTTGGCGGAGTCGAGGCGTTTGCAGCACCTTGACCAACGCGACAGAGCAACGCTGCGGAGTCGAATATGAGGGTGTCACTGGTACAGCACTCCGTCCCGACGTCCCATCGCGTACGCAGTTTCCCCTGCTGCCATCCGAAGCCTGGCTTCGATCCGAATCTTGTCCATGACGTCCTTATCGGCGATTTCCGGATAGAGTGGATAGAAGCGAGCCACGTCGAGCGCATTTCCCCTTGCCGCCGATTCCATTCTCCGGCGCTCTTCCCAACCCACTCCATGTAGCATCAACAACCGAGGGGCTTGGCGATGCAGATAGCGTTGACAAAGATCCTTATGCTCGTCACTGTCCCAATCTTCGCGTATCAGGAAAGGTGGGAAATCCTCGCTTTCGTTGTGTCGTCGGGTAAACCATCGCGCTCTCGGTTTAGTACCGGCACGTTCGGCGACACAGCGTTCCAGCCGGTAGTTCACCGGCCCATATGATCTGCTGCGCTCAGCCTCGCTGGTTTCGATCGGCATCACAGCGGCCGGAAGCGCAGTCCAATCGGTCAGTTTTGGAAACGACGCCATCTCCGACGCGTCGACGCAAGAGAAAATCAATGCGAGCGGCGACTTATCTTTCGGGTCAAGGAGCCAGTATTCATGCCAGTCAGCAGCTTCAAAAGGCAGGCGGGCTTCCAGCAAGAACTTCGCCAAGTCAAGTATGCGCTCGTCCACTTGGCCGTCTTTCGAACAAGGGTTTTCAATCACCCTTTCCAGATCGCGATGTCTGATGTGCGCCGCCCTGATGAACCGGCCTTGCTGCCGGGCGCTTCTCGCTGTTCCGCCGCGACCGTTTGCATAGATGAACTGGAACTCCCAAGCATCACCATCCATCGATAGTGCTCGCGCATGATCGGATTCAGCAATTTGTACTTGTGCCGAATACGGCTGCAACAGACGTTGAGAATGAGCTCTTATCATCTACCTTGATCGCAGTAAGAGGGATCCCGTGGCGACGAAAACGGTCTGGGTCGCGCGCGTGGCTTCGCTTGAGGCGCGACTGCGGCTTGATCCAAGGCTACAAAGCTCATCGATCGCCCGCGATGTCTTACCGCACAAATGATAGGGATGGGCGGCCGGGCGCCGACAAACGTTGGCGAAGCGCCGGATTATTCAGCGCTTCCCGTGCGGGGCAGGATGCTGCACCAGTCTCAGCGGCCCAAGCAGCGGAACATGGAGTAAACCGGAAACGGCGTTCTCGGGTTCTCTGCTGGGCTACGGCCAGGATGGCCGCTAAATCAGCATTTCGCTAGTGAGGCGCGTTGGTCGGCCCTTTGTCCATGTACCTGCGCATCACGTCTTCGACCGCTTCTGGTACGTCTTGGAACGCCGTTTGCCGCATGCCATCGGCAAGGAAACCTGGCATGTCGTAAGGCAGCCGTCGGCCCATTTTTTCGAACGTTCGCTCCATGAGCTCCGGGTCAAGCGATCGTGTTGCGGCGATTCCAGCGTTGAGATTAATGACGCGCCAAGGACGCTAGGCGTCACCGCTGTCCTCGCCCAGTTGCAATCTCACCGATGTCGCCTCGATAACCTCCCCCATGAGCTCGCACAATTCACCTAGGTCAGCGCGTGCGCTCGTGCCGTTTACGATTATGCCGAAACCGTCGGCGGTCCCCTCGAGGTTGTCGATGGTGGCGCCGCGGCGAGCCACCCAAACCCCCATGGAGGCGAACATGCGCGCAACCGTGTCTCGCTTCTCCATGATCGACTGCGCCTCGTCGCCGCTGGCGAGCACCGCCTGCATGACTTCCAGCGCGAGATCAGAGATGGCGGCGTTTTCGATCACGAGGGGTTGCGTCGACAAGAGGAGGCACCTGCTGGTAAGAACGAACCGAAGTTCAACTGCCGCGATCCGTTGGGGCGGAGCATTCGCTCCCGCGACTTGGCGTTGGGATGATGCCCGGATCTTTCAACCGGGGCGAGTGGCGACAAGCCTTGGAACGTGCGGTCGATCGACAGCCTACCGCCTATGTCCAAAAACTGCTGTCTGGAGCCTTAAATAACTGTCGGGGCATCGACAGGTGGTCTTGACCTCGACTTATTCGGCCCAGCTCCGTCACGGGGCCGAGACCTCCACGCCTTGCAATGTTCACCCTTCCGGAGACCCCCGTGACCGAAACCGACACCAACGCCATTTCCGACGGCAAGTACGTTGAGCTCACCTACCTCGTGCGGGACAGCAAGACCGGCGACGTTCTAACCGAAGTCTTGCGCCCCCTCAGCTACGTCCATGGGGTGAATGAGGTTTTGGCACCGATAATCACCCAGGAGCTCGAAGGCAAGACCCAATTAGAAAGTGATTGTTATTTCTGCAGAGTTTCAAGCGGCGAAACCGATCCTCTTATTTTTGAGAACAGGTCTTTCGTCGGAGTTTTTGATACCAATCCCGTCAATCCAGGGCATGCTCTAGTTGTTCCAAGAAGACATGTTGTATCACTGTTTGATCTAAATGGGGAAGAGCAAGCGGATTACTTTGATGCTATTCGGGGAGTCAAGAACGCAATCGAAACAACTGACCTGACGGATCTATATCGAAGTATGCTCGGCAGGGATTACTTGAAAGACAGGCCAAAGGACCACATTGAAACAGTATTGCAGTTGGAGTTCTTGGGGAATATGCCCGACGCATACACTGTTGGCAACAACGATGGAAGATCAGCGGGAAGAAGCATTGACCATTTACATGTAATTCTCTTGCCACGTTATCGCGGAGATGTCGAAAACCCAAGAGGAGGTATTCGTAACATCATACCGAGTAGAGCAAATTATCAAAGAAGATAGAGCGAGAGTTCCATGGAGAAAAGTGCCTGGTCTTCGACTACCTTGGCGTTACCGAGAGCTGCCTCCGTCGCGGGTGAGCATCACCTGAGCAGGCCGTGTAGAACAAGCTTTACCATGTCCCGCTGCAGTCCCTGCCCAACGGCGAGCGCTGGATGCACGATACCCTGCCGCTCTCGGTGTCTATCGACGCCGCCGTAGAGGCCATCGCCGGGATCGCGCGGGAGCACCCAACGCTGTGACGGGAGCGGCAGCCCCGCGGTTCAGGGCGGGCGTGTCTGTACGGGGTTGGTCTCGGCTGTTTCCTTGCTGGCGAGTCCTTCGGGCTCCTCGATGGCAAGTTCGTCGCGGTGCCCGTAGAGTCGGTAGAACAGCTTGATCCAGAAAGGCGAGAACAGCGTGGTGTAGGCGATCACCAGCACCACGCCGGCGTAGGTGGGCCCGTCGAAGATGCCGGCGACCCGGCCCAGTTCGGCGAAAATCAGGCCGACCTCGCCCCGGGGCACCATGGCCATGCCTACCGCGCTCTTCATGAGCCAGTGCTCCCGGAATAGCAGGTAGCCGCCGGCGATCTTGCCGACGATGGCAACGAAGGCAAGAGTGAGGGAGAACACCCAGACGAAGGCCGAGCCCCAGTCCACCTCGCGCAGGTCCAGCGACAGCCCGACGGTGACGAAGAAGATCGGCGTGAACAGCTGCACGATGGGGCGCATTTCTCGCTGCACCTTGTCGGCGAACTTGGGATCGCGTCCCAGCGCGGCGCCGAAGGGCAGAAAGAACCTGCGCGACAGGGCCAGGCCCGCGGCAAAGCCTCCGAGCAGCTCGGGAGCCCCCACCGCATGCGCCAGCCAGGCAAAGATCAGCACCAGCGATACGATGAGCGTGGAAATCACGCTGTGGCTGCCGTTGCTGGGATAGTAGCGACTGATAAGAAACGACAGGCATTTTGCCGCCACCGGCGCGAGTATGAAGAACAGTCCAACGAACAGGGCGAGACGGCCGACGTTGCCGAGGCTGAGGTCGCCGGTGCGCGAGAAATCGTAGAGCAATGCCAAGAGCAGCACGCCCAGTACGTCGTCGATCACGGCGGCACCCAGCACGATCTGACCCTCGCGGCTATCCTGGCGACCGACGTCGCGCAGAATACGTACCGTGACCCCAATGCTGGTGGCCGTGAGCGTGCCGCCGATGAACAACGCGAGCACGAGGTCCTGCGAGAACAGGTAGCGGCTGGTGCAGAAGCCGAAGGCGAAGGGGACGAAAAAACCGCCAAGGGCCACCGCGACGGAGCGCGTGCCAGAGCGCGCAAGGCGCGACAGATCCGTATCCAGACCGACCTCGAAGAGCAGCAGGATGATGCCGATCTCGGCGAGCAGCCGAATGAGCTCCGTGGCCTCGAGCCAGCCCAGCAGACTGGGTCCAAGCACGATGCCGGCGACTAGTTCGCCGATAACGCTGGGAGCGCCAAGGCGCTCCGCAACCTCGGCGGCGAGACGCGCGCAGAAGAGGATCAGCGCGAGCTGCAAAAAAAACTGGGCGGCGTCCATGGTCCGAGCTTACCCGCTGCCCGCTTTGAAGCAAGGCAGGGACCGCGGTTGCCAATGCGTCGCTGGCCAAGCGCCAGCACCGTGGTGCCATCGCGCTGGGGTTTGGGCAAACGATCGACGACGCGTTCGGCATCGAGTGAGAATCCGCTGTTCTCACAGGCCAGCCTCTCGGGACATCGTCGGCCTAAGCCGGATGATTCGGCCTCACTAACCTGCTGTCGCCATTGCGGCCGCTGGCGGCAGAAACTGAACGGATTGGTCAAAAAGTCAGCCGATCGCTCCGGATCAGCCTCACTTGAACAGCTTGGACTTGTCGACCAGATCGACGTGGGCGCGCTTGAAGCAGGTCCAGGTCTTGGTCTCCCTGTTGTAGATCGAGTTGACGAAGCACTTCCAGTTCTCATCGTCCACAAAGTTGTAATCCATCCGGTAGTAGAAGCCGGGGTAGCGGCTCTCCTCACGGAACTGCATGTGCTTCAGGTGCGCCTCGGCGGTGAGGATGCGGTGGTGGTTCTCCCACGCACGCAGCAGCTCATGCAGGTCCTTGGCGCGCATGTTCGCGGCGTCTTCCTTGAGCATTTCCAGCTTTAGCTCCGCCACGTCCAGCATCTTGGCGTTGGTCTGATACAGGGTGGAGACACCGGCCACGTACTCGTCCATCGTCTTCTGCAGACGCAGCTGCAGCATCTTCGGCGTGATGTAGTTCGGGTTCAGGTCGATGGCGGTGGTCGCGTCTTTGTGCACCATGTAGTTGCGCACCGGCTGGTAGATCTCCTCGACCAGATCGTCGACCGAGGTATCCAGCTCAGGCTGGTGGTCCTGGTTGTCCATGCAGAACTTGACCATCGCCTTGGCGGCGATGCGGCCCTCGGCATGGGAGCCGGACGAGAACTTGTGGCCCGAGGCACCGACGCCGTCTGCGGCGGTGAACAGACCTTGGACCGTGCTCATGCCTCGGTGGCCCCAGTTCCAGCCTTCGGGCAGGTGCGCCGGGATCTGCTCTGCATCCGCATGCGCCTCGCTGGTTGGCGCGCCAAGATCCTCAGGGCCGGACGTCCAGAGACCGCAGCAGCCCGAATGCGCGCCGAGCAGGCTTGGCTCGGCCGGGACCAGCTCAGAGTTCTTCTTCTCCGGCTCGGTGTTTTCACCGGCCCAGACGCCCGCCTGAGCAATGCACATGTCGAGGAGGTGTTGCCATGCCTCGGCCTCCAGGCGCTTGATCTCCTTCGGCGTCATGGTCTCGGCTAGCTTGCCGAGCGCGGTCACGGTATCCAAGTAGATCGGCCCGCGGCCCTCACGCATCTCATTCATCATCAGGTGGTTGCGCAGGCAGGATGGCGGCACCTTGGTCTGACCGTAGGGCGAAAACTCGTCCAGCAGCGCCCTGTTGGTCTCCATGTAGACTTCGCCGAAGGCATTGGTGGCCTTGGCCTTGAACAGCAGGAGCCAGACGTCGACCGGGCCGTAGCCGTCCTTGAAGCAGGTGGGCACGA
The DNA here is from genome assembly GCA_049670525.1 of Thiohalocapsa sp. Lineage (GTDB taxonomy): Bacteria > Pseudomonadota > Gammaproteobacteria > Chromatiales > Chromatiaceae > Thiohalocapsa. Next base: position 7,229 of record JBATTL010000764.1, read on the forward strand.
AGCGGTTCTCCATCATGGTCAGCTCGGCGCCGGCCTCGGCGGCCATGGCGTAGGTGCTTCCGGCGTTCCAGACCGGGTACCAGGTGCTGCCGGCGCCCTCACCGACGGAACGCGGGCGGAAGATGCCCGCAGCGCCGCCGGCGACCAGCAGGCAGGCATTGCACCTGAAGACGTAGACCTTGTTCTCGCGCACCGAGAAGCCGACGGCGCCGGCGATGCGGCGCTTGTCGTTCTTGTCGTTGACCAGCTTGACGATGAATACGTGCTCCTGGATGCGCTCGGGGCCCAGGGCCTTATTCGCGGCCTCGGCGACGATGCACTTGTAGGACTCACCGTTGATCATGATCTGCCACTGACCGGGGCTTAACGGCTTGCCGCCCTCGACCAGGGGCTTGCCCTCGTCGCCGGGCTGTTTCCGGATCGGCAGGCCCCACTCCTCGAAAAGATGCACGGAGTCATCGACGTGACGGCCCAGGTCGTAGACCAAGTCGTCACGGGTGATTCCCATCAGGTCGTTGGAGACCATCCGCGCGTAGTCGGCCGGGTCCTGCTCGCCGAGGTAGGTATTGATTGAGGACAAGCCCTGAGCTACGGCGCCGGAGCGGTCCAGGGCGGCCTTGTCGACCAGTTTTACCTTCAGGTCCACGCCCTGGGCCTTGGCCGCGTCGAGCCAGGGGCCGATCTCGTAGGCCGCGCCGCAAGCGCCCATGCCGCCGCCGATGATGAGGATGTCGACCTCTTCTTCAACGACCTCGGGATGACCGAATTCTCCTCCCATTTCTCTCGCCTCTGAAACTCTTTGAGATGACTTCTTGCTGACGAGAGACCGCGCGGTTTCGGATTGACTCCTGGACAGCGAGGGGCCGCCCAGCCGCCTTGCGCTCAGCTTACTTGCGGATCAGTTCGGATGGGTCGCCGGGCTTCTGCACACCGGCGAGGGTGAAGTAGCCGGGCTCGCCGATCTTTGAGATATCGGCCCTGGGCTTACCCCCATAGGGGTCGATGGAGCCCTCAGGCGTGGTGCGAATCGGAAACTCGAAGCGCTTACTATCGCCGTTGCGGAACTTGATCGCCCACAGTATGGAGGCGGCGTCGCGCACTGGCTGTACGGACGCGCCCATCGGCACGATGTCGGCAGACGAACGGCATTCGATTGCCTGATGCGGACAGATCTTTACGCAGGCGTAGCATTCCCAGCACTGCTCGGGCTCCTGGTTGAATGCCTTCATCGCCCAGCCGCTCTCGGAGCCGTCGTTGTCCAGCTTCATCAGGTCGTGTGGGCAGATGTACACGCAAGCGGTCTTATCCTGGCCTTTACAGCCGTCGCACTTATCGGCACGCACAAAAGTTGGCATGGTCCCCGTTCTCCGGTCCGGTATCTGCACTGATGGGCCGCATCGATCAGGCGGCGAGACGCTTCCGCGGGGCCGACGGCCCCTGCGAAACCCCTTTTCTGCGTTGTCCTTCACAGGCACACTGGGCCCTCGGCCCCCGTCGGAGCTTCTGTTTTCTCCAACCGCCTAAAGCGCAGTCGGTTGGATTGCAATGCGGGCGAACGTTGTGCCGCAACGAGCATAGGCGGGGGCCGCAAATACTGTCAAAATGATATTTTACCGCTGCATCATAAACTCGCTTTGTTAGGCATGATTGTCCGATTTGCGTCCGTCGGTGCGCTGTTCGGCCTGCTCGCGGTGATACTCGGGGCGTTTGGCGCCCATGCGCTCGAGGGTCGCGTCGGTGCGGACAGGCTCGCGATCTGGGCCACGGCCTGCGATTATCTCGGTTGGCACGGGACCACGTTGCTTGCCCTCGGCCTCGCGGGCTCGCGGCTCCAGGCGCGTCGTCTCGCCATGGCCGCGGCCTGGTGCATCAGCGCCGGCAGCTTCGTTTTCAGTGGCAGCCTCTACCTGTTGGTCTTGTCCGGACAGGGGCTCTGGGGCGCGGTGACACCCTTGGGCGGCCTACTGCTCGCGATCGGCTGGGGACTGCTCGCCGCCACGCTCTTATTCGAACAGGGTCCGTCCGGACCAAACCGGCACTGAGCCTCGCGACGGAAATAGCGTTTCGGGAGAACCGATCATCCGCGTTTCACGCATCTACACGGCGCAGCCGTTGAACGAGGGTCGATTACTGACACTCGAGGCGCCTGCGTCCCGCCATCTCGCCTTGGTGCTACGGCTCGGCGCCGGCGACGAACTCATCCTGTTCAATGGCGACGGCCAGGACTATCGCGCATACATCGAAGTCCTGGCACGGGATGGCGCTCGGATCAGAATCGGCGAACCCGGCGAGCAGGAGTTATCAGCGACGTTGCGCATCACGCTGGCGCTCGGCGTCTCGAAGGGTGAGCGGATGGACTTCGCACTGCAGAAGGCGGTCGAGCTCGGGGTCTGCGCCTTGCAACCGCTGTTCACCGAGCGCAGCGTCGTCCGCTTGCGCGATGATCGGCTGCGAAAGCGCGTGCAACATTGGGGTGGCATTATCGTCGCCGCCTGTGAACAAAGCGGACGACGCCGACTCCCGACAATCGCCGACCCGCTGAGGTACTCCGACTGGCTCGAACAGGCTCCGCGGACTGGGCTTCTCTTGGATCACCGCAGCAGTCGCCCGCTGACGGCCTTGGCGGCTCCGACCGGCGACTGCTTGACGCTGCTCGTGGGTCCCGAGGGTGGGCTCGCACAATGCGAGCGTGATGCGGCGGCGCGACGCGGCTTTGTCGGAGTTCGCCTGGGTCCGCGTGTGATGCGCACCGAGACAGCGCCCTTGGCGGCCATCGCGGCGATTCAGGCCTTGTGGGGCGATTTCCGTCGCGCCGACTAGAAGCGGCTCGGCGGCGACTCCCGCCGGCTGCAGGCCAAATCTCCGCATCGCGCCAGTTTTATATCCCCATTGGTTTCGTCGTAGTAAGCGATCAGCGGCAGGCCGTCGGTGCCGATCGCGATTGCGATGTGCCATCCCACCGAATCCGCTGAATCGACGGTGGCAATATCCGCAGTCGTGCAGACTGGGTCTCGGCAATGGGCGACCTTAAGATCGCTATTCGAGTGGTCGTGATAGGCGATCACCGGCAACCCGTCGGCGCCGAGTGTTGCCGCGGGATTAGAACCCACGGAGCCCGCGGTATCCAGGCGTGCGATCTGCGCGTGCTTGCATCCGGGATCATCGCAGTGGGCGGCCTTCAGGTCGTCATTGAGAAAATCCCAATAGGCGATGAAGGGCAAGCCGTCTTCGCCGACGAGGATGTCGGTCCCCATTCCAACCCCACCCAAGTCTACGGCGGCATGACTCACATCCCCGCAGCCGCGATCCAGACAGCGGGCCACCTTTAGATCGCGCCGACTGGAATCGAAATAGCTGACCACCGGATTGCCGTCGCGACCGATCGCCATGGCGTTGTGCCAGCCGACATCACCGGCACTGTCAAGGGTCCGCTTCGCGGCGTCATCGCAGTTGCTGTTTCGGCAAAGCGCGACCAGCAGGTCGCGATGTTCGCGCCCGTAGTAGGTTATCACTGGTAGTCCGTCCGGCGGCACCGCAATACTCAGGAACTTCCCGACTTCGCCTGAGTCGTCGACCACCGAGATGGCTGCGCTGTGACAACCGGGATCATCGCACCGAGCCAGTTTCAGCGCATGATTTTCGTTGTCGAAATAGGCGATCACGGGCAACCCGTCTGCGCCGATGGCCAGATCGATGGACCAGCCGATTTCCCCGTCGGCATCGACCAACGCATGCGTCACATCGACGCAGGCAGGATCAGCGCAGCGGGCCACCTTCAGATCGAGGTTCGTGTAATCCAGATAGGCGATCACCGGCACGCCGTCACCATCGATCGCGATCGATGGTGA
>JBATTL010000765.1:0-8524 GCA_049670525.1 Thiohalocapsa sp.
AGGGTGCGCGAGGAAGTTCGCGGGTATGAGGTCGCCGTGCACCACACGGCGCATCTCACGCGGACGAGATGCGCCGTATCACGAATTGGAGATGCTCTTCATATCTCGGGTTTGGTATGTCGGACGCGGCCCGCGGGGCGGGGTAGGGAGGTTTGAGGGGTTTGGGTAGCCGGGGTTGTGGAAGGGGTGGGTAGTCTGGGGTGTTTGGGAGGTGGATAGTTGGGGTTGTGGGGGAGGTGTGGGGCGTTACGGGTTTCTGGTTTTGCGGATTTTCGTATTTCTTGGTTTACGCGTTCACGGGTTTCTGTGTTTACGTTTTTTCGTTTTTCTTGAATTGCGAAACGAGCGGTATAGGCGCGATGGATAGTACTGTGTGGTGGGGTGTCGGCATCTTCGTTGTGTTGGTGCTGGGGGTGATCGGTGCGGCTGCGACGCGGGCGGAGGCTCGAAGGGCAGGGAGCTTCGCGTCGTCGTTGCGTGGTGGTAAGCCGCGCGCCAAGGTGTTTCGGAGGAAGGAGGATGACCCGCTGTACCACACACACCAGTACGAGCGGGCGAAGGCACGGGAGCAGCGTCGGCCGTTCATCTACTACGGCGCCTTCCTGGTGGTCGTGGGTATGTTCGGGGTGTGGCTTGCCGTACCGGAGGACACGCTTGCTTGGTTTGCCGAGCACGGCCTGACGCTGCTTCTCTTCACCCTCCTGCCGGGGACGACGCTCGCGTTAGGGGCGCACTTCAACCAGGTCTATAGGCGGGATGCGCCCGGTCTGCTGTCGATGTGGGTAGCAGGGCTCCTTGTCGTGGTCGGTATCGTACGGTGGATGAGCTGATGGATAGCGCGGTGTCGAGCAACGTTGGCGTTATCGTCTTCACCCTGTTGGTGCTGGGAGTGCTCGCGGGACTCGCGGTGGTGCCGGGGCCATGGCTGCGACGTCGCAACGAGGATGACCCGCTGTACCACACACATGAGTATGAGCGGAGTCGGACGCGGGCGCCTCGACGAACGTTCATCGTCAGCATCTTGCTCTTGGTCGCGGCCGCGCTTGGTGTGTGGCTCGCTGTGCCGGAGGACACCCTTGCCACGGGCGTAGAGCATGTCTCGACCGCACTCCTCCTCGTGGTACTGCCGGGGGCGACGCTTGCGCTAGGACTGCACATCAGTCAGGTCTCGAAGCTGGTTGCACCGGGCGCCTTCTCGGCGGCGATGGCGGTGTTCCTTGTTGTTCTTGGGGTGATCTGGTTGGTGAGCTGATGGAGAGCGGGCTTGTGTGGTGGGTGATTGGTGTGCTTGCCGTGGTGCTCGTGCTGGGGGTGATCGGTGCGGCCGCTGGACGGCGGGAGCGGGGAGGGCGCACGGAGCGGCTGCACGATGCACCGCCGTCGAAGAGTACGAACGCGCCCCTCGATGCGCGTGCGGTGCATGATCGCTTCTGGCTTACGCTGGTTGGTATTGCAGTCGTGGGTGTCCTCGCGTTCTTCGTCGTTTTGCTCGTGGCTCCAGATCTTTTAGGGCCGGTGCTTGCGCCGTATGGCATCACGATCGTGAATGACCCGTTCGGGCTACAACAGTGAGGAGCGTTGCGGTCTGTTTTTGCGGTTTTTCTGTGGTTGCGTGTTTCTGTATTTGCGTGGATACGGTGCGGGGTTGCTAGAGTTGCGGGGGTTGGTTGGCTTAGGACTGGGGGAGGTTCTCTGGAGGAGGGACGCGGGATGAATGTTCGGGGCTGGTGGGGGTGGCTCCTCAAGGAGGAGCATCGCGCGGCGCTTGGGTTCGTGGGGGTCGGACTTGCAGCGGTCGTGGCTGCTGGCTGGGCCGGGTTCGTGCACTTCGACGAGGCCACGACCGCAGCTGCACCGACTGTCACGGTTAGTGCGGATCGTGGCGGGGTTGCTGTCGGTGGGGATGTGACGGCAACGGCGGAAGCGGGCGGGGCGGCGGTTGTTCAGACGGGGCCAGGGACGGTCAACCTCAATATGTTCTCGCCGTCGACGATGGAAGAGATCAAGCGGCTCGGGGTGACGGAAGCCGCGCTGTTGAGCTTCTTCAAGATCATGGAACAGCAGCAAGTACCGCCGAAGGAACTCGATAGCACGTTGCGGGAGATCGCTAAGCGCTACAAGGAGTTGGAGCAGCAGCTCGCGTATTTTACCTCGGACGATCCGGAGGTCGTCGCGCTCAAGGAGGCCGCGCGGAAGGCATTGGAGGACGGCGAGTTTGACCGCGCGGAAGAACTGCTTGAAGCGGCGAAGCAGAAGGATATCGCCGCACCGCGTGCGATACAGGAGCAAGCGCGGGAGCGGCTGCTCTCGGCCGCGGAGTCGGCGGCGGTGCAGGGCGCCTTGAAGGAGACCGAACTCGCCTACGCGGAGGCCGCAGCGTACTACATGGAAGCAGCGGAGCTAGCGCCGGAGGGGGAAGAGGTTGTCCGTGCGGGGTACCTGAACTTGTCGGGCGCGAGCTGGGCACAAGCCGGCATTCGCACCGAAGGGCCAGCGATACAGCATCATCTTGCAGAAGCGGTCACGGCGTATCGACAGGCGCTTGTGGTCAGAACCCGCGCGGAGCTGCCGCAGGACTGGGCCATGACCCAAAACAATCGCGGCACCGCGCTTTCCGAGCAGGGCACTCGTACCGGTGGTGAGGCGGGTCGGGAGCTCCTCGCCGAGGCGGTCGCCGCCTTCCGACAGGCGCTTGTGGTCAGAACCCGCGCGGAGCTGCCGCAGGACTGGGCAATGACCCAAAACAATCTCGGCAACGCGCTTTCCGAGCAAGGCATCCGCACTGGCGGTGAGGTGGGGCAGGAGCTCCTTGGGGAGGCGGTCACGGCGTATCGACAGGCGCTTGTGGTCTATACTCGCGCGGAGCTGCCGCAGGACTGGGCCATGACCCAGAACAATCTCGGCACCGCGCTTTCCGAGCAGGGCACTCGTACCGGTGGTGAGGCGGGTCGGGAGCTCCTTGGGGAGGCGGTGGAGGCGTTTCAGGGCGCTCTCGAGGTGTATCAAGCCGCAGGGGCCAGCTATTACGTACAGGGCGTCGAGGGCAATATGGTGATGGCCGAACGAGCGCGGGAGCGGTTGGTCGCTGAGATGCCGGAAGGGGAGACGGCGGGTGAGTAGGGGCTGAAGTGCAAGGCACCTCAGGGAGGAGTTGCTGCGCGCGCAGCTGCTGGCCGCGCTGCCCGACTTCGGCCGCTACCTCGGCTACGACGGCAAGGGTATGGACGCATCGTGCGATTCATTCTCAAATCAAGGCGCGCTGGCCTGGCGCTCGCCCCCTTGCGCTGCATTTTTCCCTTCCGCCGAGCGCCTCTGGCTGTTCGAGCGACGCGCCGCCGGCGCCAGCGGCCCGCCGGAAAACACGACAGCGCAGATGGCTCTTTTCTGTTTCTACTTGATTTTTCTATGCATGTGAACTATGCTCCGGCGCGAAATATAGCGACTACGCCCGATTTCGGTCGATTTCGCCCTAATCTGCGCATCTTTCGTACCTGTTCGCCCTGTTTACACCCGATGATTTCTGAACCCCACACCGCTGTCGCTGATGCCCGCGAAGACGATGATCTTGCGAGTGCCTCTGCCACCGCTAATCAAAGCTCGAAAGACATGTGCAGTTATCCTAACTTGCGCACTCATCGTGAGCAGCGCGGTTTAACGCAGGCCAAGCTCGCTGCACTCGCTAACGTGAGCAAAGACCTCATTAGTTCGACCGAGAAACACAACAAACATCGCAAAATTAAATTGCTCGACATAATCCACGCCCTGAATGAGCACGAGCGCACACGTTCATATGGCGTCATCGATCCGGATAAGGAGCTTTCCTGTTAACGTAACAGCGTAGGGTGTCTTCGGTCTGTAGTTCTATTGCGAAACGCTTAGTCCTGCTTATAATATTAATAGAAACTATCAACTGTCTGGAGCATTCTCAATGATTGTTGACGAACAATTGACCAATGGCGTTGGTGAGCAGTGCAACGACGACTTGCGTCCCAACGAAACTCTCGACGCGTACCTCACCCGCATAATTGCTGCTGACAATGACGTCACTCAAGATGAGGTCACCTCTGAGTGGATTAGCGAACAGCGCGAAAAAACGATATATCCATCGGCTCGTTTCCGAAAGACATCCGTAGTCGGCGGGAAACTCACCAATGGTTTGCGCTCTCTCTCTCGTCGAGATTTCGATTTCGTGATTCGACGGGGCGAACTATCATTGTGGCACCGTTTTGCGGATAAAGATGCCGAATGATAGAACTCGGTCGTGCCCACCATGAGTAACACATGTCCCGCTGCAAGCGGGACTTTCTTATGAGCAAAAAGGAAGCCATCGATAATCTGCCGCTATCTCTCGCGGACTACGAGCCGGACTTGCTTGCCGAATTTCTTTATTTAATAAAAGATAAGTTCCAAAGAGCCGATAAGGCTGGATTCTTTCTTGAGCAGCATGTCGGAGTGGCATCGAGTACTATTTCGGTTGCTAATCAGCGCGACGCGATTAGCCACTTCATTTCTTTCCTGTCCCAGCCGTCCAGCCCGGAAGGCTCTCGAAAATTTCAAGAGCAGCAAATATACGCAGCGGAAGAGCATCTTCGGCGAGCAACGATCGAGCCATACCAATACGTCGTGATGGAGAAGCTCACGCTCATGGAAAAATTATTGGCGGACTATGAGTATTTTGTTCTCGAGCGCCGCGCGAAGAGCAGTAACACGTCATTGCCGACACGCGAAACAATAGATGCGAGCATCGGTAAAGTCCGCGACTTGTATCGTCAAGGGCGTGAAGCGAAGACGCGGAATAGATGGGATGCCGAATGGGAGCAAGGAATTCTATGTTTTATAGGGGCGATAAATGAAATAGAAAAATTGCGCAAGATCCTGGAGCCCCTTGTGGATGCTGGGAAAGCAGAGTTGCTCAAAAGAAATAGTAGGGGTGCCAAAATGCAGCTCATACTGGTCGGGGTGGCCGTGGGGCTGGTTCTGGCGGGGATCACATACATAGCAATATTGCGGTAAGCAGAGTGTGTGATGACCGAAAGCCCAGTGAGCGTAGAAAGCAGTGAAGCGGCACGACCACCTTGGGGTGAGAGTTTTATTGAGGAGCTTGAAGCGACACAAGAAACAAGCTATCTGGGGCTATCGCAGAACGGTAAAAAAGAGGCCGCGTATTGCATACACCGGTATGCAGAGGAGCTGATAAGAAAAGCGGAGAAGGCGGCGAGGAATGCAGACCCCTATGTGGACAACATATCGCAAACGTTTGTAGAAAAGGCGGCTCAGATTCTGGCAGGGAGCCCAAAAAGTAGGGCTGCGAGACATATTGGGTTAGGTGTAGGAGGCATAGCGATCGGTGGGGCCGTGAGCGCAGGGTTTAGTCTCTGGTTCCTCGCGGCTCAGAAGGTACCGATAAATGAGTGGATGCTTGGAGGCGCGGTATTGGTAGCGGTGGGCGGGGTTCTTCTCTATTCTTGGGGAATGTTGAGAGGATAGTTGTATGGAATTCAGTGGTCGCACGACGTCGGATTAGTGAAGATGTAACTAATTTGCAACGATGGAGTAAGACTACTGTGCGAAGCAAACAACCCAATGAGTGGACAGCTTCTGTAGGAAACAAGAGAGACCCCGGCCAGGTGCCGGGGTCTTTGCGTTTGGGGTCTCGGAGTCTGCCTCTCGGGCAGGAGGCGCGAACCGGTTGTTTCGCAGCTAGGGGAGGGCAGCTTGACAGGACAGTGAAGACGTGGCGAAGGTGGGGGCTTTCGGGAACAACGACATGCCGGACGTGGCGCGATGACGATAGACGCTGCGACGCAAGAGGAGGTCGATCGGCTGTATGAGGCGGTCGACGAGTTTGCCGCGGAGATGAAGGCGCGGCTGCGGGAGCAGGCGCTCAAGGGGTGTCGCGGCTGGGACGAACCGGAGAACTATGAGCGCATCGTCGAGATGATGATGCAGCATGCGGCGGTTTCTGAGGGAGAGGAGGTCGATGCCGCGAACCTTGCGATGATCCTGTGGAGTCTGCGGCGGCGGTGAACAAAGATGGCGGGCTCCTTTGTGGGCCCGCCGTGGTCGACGTCGGTGCTTGCGGTCACGTTACGATGCGGCCGGCGGCGTGGGCGGCCTTGGCATATTCCGTGATGGTCTTGTCGGCACGGAAGTGTAGGTCGCGTTCGACGGGGAGGCCAAAGGGACCGCGGACTTGTTCGATCTCCGAGATCGCGACGTCGCCGAGTTCGGGGAAGCCCTGGCCGAGGTCGCAGAGACCGAAGGCGATGTCCGGGTCGGTGGGGTAGAGTTCGGTCAAGAGCCAGGTCGCGTTTGTGTCGGGAGTGAAGAGCTTCACGACCGGCTCAAAGTCGATCCAGGTACCGTCTGCTTTGGCTTGTGCTCGGGCCTCGCCGTTTTGTAAGAGCTTCTCGCGCAGTGCTTTCGTAAGGAGCTTTGCGCCCATCGTTGTTCTCCAGGGATTTCTCCCTCGCCCCCGTGCGCCGGGGGCATTGCGCCCCCGGTCGTTGGCCGGAGAAAGTATTTGGGTCTCCTCTTACACAGTACGCTTCGATGGGGAGGGGTCAAGGGGTTGCTATGACACGCACGAACATCGAGCCGGACAGTCCTGTTGAGGTGCTCTTTACCCCGCACGAGCGCGATCTCGTCATCGAGGAGACGTTCGCGGGGCCGAACCTGTCGAAGCGCCTGAAGCTCGCGAGTGTGGCGGGTGAGAAGCCTGCTGTCCGCTACACGCTCGATGATCTGGACGAGCCTGTGGGTTTCCTCGCTGCCGCGGCGAATCACGCCGAGGATGCGAAGCTCCAGGACGAGCTCGACGGACTGTTCGGGCGGCTCAGGGATGAGATGGAGTCGTACGACGATGGGGGCTGGTAGGAGGTAAGAATGAATGTATTCCAAGCGCGAGGGACAGAGATCCGTGACGCCGCGAAGTCTTTGGTGCTCGAATTTCTAAGAAGCCATCAAGATTCGCGCCCTGATGGCCCAGGGATTCGGCAAGCAGAGATATTCCGCGCTTGTGGATTTGATTGGGGAGCACACCCCAAGGCGACCTCGTCGAACCAACAGTATTGGATAGTAGCTTTGCTAAAAGAGCTTGAGGCGGAGGGTCATGTTGTCCAGGTGTCACCGTCCGGGCCATGGCGTTGCGCGCTCTAGCGTTAGCCGTTAGCGATCTGGCTGTCCACTTCCTCGGATTGACGGCCGCTCCTCCGGCGGTAGGCTAGAAGTAGAACCATAGTGTTTCCTCGGTCGGTGTCCTGCTGATCGGGTCTTGGCGTTTGTTCCCGACCAGGTCGGTAGCGCCGACGTCGAAGCGGTACACCATCAACATACCCTGACCCGATAGGAGCCTTCATGGCAATCATGCTCCGCAATCTGCGCACCCACGAAGTCCACGAAGCCCGTGTTACCTTTCCCCCTATGGTCTCGGTTTATCGGGGGCCGGTCGTGCTGCTGGTCGATAACGGCGAACCAGTGGATCCGGACAGCTGGGCTGTCGATTGGGTTGATGATTTCGACCGCGCGATAGTCTCCAAGCTCTGGCGGCTGCCCAGTGAAGATTGAGAGGTAACTGCCAGGACAGCGTTGTCCACTTCCTCGGATTGACCTTCTACTTCCAGGTGCGGAGGATGGCGTCGACTGCGTCGCGGACGCGGGAACGTGCGTCGTGCCGGTCGTGGCCCTGTAGGAGCAGATCGTCGTAGGGGGTCTCGGTGTGGCGGATGTGGGCAACGACGGCGAGGCGAACGGCGTCCGGGTCGAATGATTTTGCAGCACCGCTCCTGCCGATGCGACCGCTGTACTTGCGGCACGCATGCTCTGCAATCATGGTCTCGCGGCCCTCGGGGCAGTGCGGGTACAGCTCGCGGATGCGGGCGGCGAATCGAGCGACGTACTCATGGTCGAGTTCTTCGCGACGCGCCACCGCTTGCTTCCGCCTTACTTCTCGGGTCTTTGCATCCGCTTCACACGCTTCTTCCGCTTTAGTGAGGGCTTCGTCCTCGACGAGGAGGCCCTGGCGTTCATAGTGCTTGCGGGCACGGCTCCACTTGAGGACGACTGCGGATAGCCGAGAGTGCTTGCGGGCTCGGCGGGTAAGGGCGGCGTCGCCCGAGGGGAGGAAGACGAGGTGGTCGAGGTCGGCGCACGCGAGGCAGAGGGCGCGGTCATCATCAAGGGTGATCCATGCGTGGCGGCCAAGGTCTTCCTTGCACTCGTCGCAGTGACTGTCGCGACCGGTGACGAAGACGGTGATGTCGTTTGTAGTGGACATGACGTGCGGGTTTGCATGAGACGACAACAGCGCCCAGAGGCGCTGTTGTCGTTCTTTTTGCGCATCCGTGAGGATGCTCTTGTAGGTTAACAGAGGGTAGGGACATTCGCGCGTGGGATGTCCACACTACTCGGTGACGACGCGGGCGACCGCAATATGAGACCCGGCCTAGTGCCGGGTCTTTTTGTGGGCGTTTTTCTGTGTTTGGAGAAATCTGTTTGCGATGTACGAGGGCGGTGTGTGCGGGGA
>JBATTL010000766.1:0-2620 GCA_049670525.1 Thiohalocapsa sp.
AAAAGCGGCCGCGTCTGCGACCCCAGTGCCGGCGGCGGTTGGCCATTGCATCCGCTGCCTCGCTGGCGCCAACGCCACGGAAGGTGGACAGCGTTGGCGCAGGCCCAGAGGTGTTCGGGACGAAGCCGCCGCGAGACCGGGTCACATTTCTGCTCCTGTTCCTGCTGGCAATCCTGCTCTTCGTCGCGCTCCTGCTCGTCAGGCCCTAGTCTGATACAAGGGACCGATTTCTGCCATGATCGGTGTTCGACGCGGATGTACCTGACTATCGACGATAAGCCCGCTCAACGGTAACAACATCCAACAACGGGGTTCGGAAACACAGCGGCAGCATGGCCCGAAGAGAACGAGCCGGTGACCCAATACTCGGTACAGGGGCGCAGAGCAGTGGGGCGACTTCGGCGGCTTTTCATGGGCGTCGAAAATCACTCCACGAACAGCCGGTCCATCGCGCTCGGGGTCAGCCACGATCTTCTTTTAGCGCGCGGCGCTGTGCTGCCGTGCGCGTCCTCGGGCGTCAACTCCAGGCGATTGAGCGTGCTCGAACTCGCCAATGCCTTACCCGTATCGCCTTCCATCCAGAGCGAGTAGTGCGCCATGCCCAAGGTTTGCCTGAACGACGTCGAGCTCTACTACGAGGTCCACGGCCCCGATGCTTCGCAGTCGCGGTTGCCTCTCATGCTGGTGGCGGGTCTTGCAAGCGACTCGCAGTCTTGGCTCACGGTGCTGGCTGCTCTCGCGGAACATCGCTCGGTCGTGCTCCTCGACAATCGCGGCTGCGGCCGCACCGCACCGCAGCACTGTCCGAACAGCATCGACGCGATGGCCGATGACTGCATCGCGCTTGCGGATCATCTCGGCATCGACCGGTTCGATCTTCTCGGTCATTCGATGGGCGGATTCGTCGCGCTAGACTGTGCACTGCGCTATCAGGAACGCATCGGTCACCTGGTGCTCGCGAACGCGGCGGCCGCGAGCAGCGCGCGCAATGATGCGCTGTTCGATGACTGGTGCGGCAGTTGGGAAAGCGGGATTGACCGGGCGCTCTGGTTCCGAAACTTCTTTTACTGGGTATTCACGCCAGCGTTCTTCGAGCCTGCCTCAACCGTTGAGGATCTGCTCCGGCTGAACCTCGACTACCCGTTTCCACAATCTATAGAAGGCTTTGCCGGCCAGGTCGCTGCGATCCGCGGATTCGACCATTGGACGGCGCTGACGAAGGTTGGCGCCGACACGTTGGTACTGTGCAGCGAACGGGACCTGGTCTTTCCGCCTGGTGCGGATGCGGCCGGTCTGGCCTCGATCCCAGGCGCTAGGGTGGTCGTGATCCCAGATCAGGCGCATGCCCTGCACGTGGAGGCGCCGAACCTGTTTCTCGGGCCGGTGCTGGATTTCTTGCGCTGATCTCGGCATCGGAGCTTCGGTGGGACTGTGACGGGTGCCGGTGAATCCGTCTTCTCTCTGCACTTCGAGCGACGAAAATCCGCTGACAGAAACGAGCGCGAGTTGGCTTGGGTCGCGCCGTTTTTGCCTATCGCTATACGGCGACCGCACTCTGGATACACCGCCACGCGTATTGCCAGTCGATGCGCTCCTGCTCCAGCCTGACCCGATCACCCCATTGGTTGCTTAGCAGGCCTTGGTAGACGCCCTGTTCGGTGTCGGTGAGGCGGTCCAGCGTTCCCGTTGCCTGCTTGTCCTCCTGCTTCCAGAGGGTGGCGTGCGCGAGCAGCGTGTCGCTGTTCATCAGGACTGAGCCGACATCGGGTAGATGGTGGCGCAGGCGATTGAGGATCGTGAAGCCATGGGTGTCGAGGTCGCCCCAATAATGGCAGGGTCGAGCGCGCAACCAAAGGATCTCGGTGAAGGCCTCGATGGCATAACCGCGCGCCATGAAACAGACGCTGCCGGGCAGATCGTCCATGGCGAGCCCGGTCTGCAGGTTCTCGACGATCAAGATGTGCTCGGGCTGCAGCGGTAGCGCGGCGATCTCCTCGATCGGTGCGCTGAGGTCGGACAGACCGGCGACGGCGGGACGCAGCGCCGGATCGAGGATACGCAGGCGGAGCAGGTCGGGCTCGCGGCGCAGGCCGGCCAACGCCTGTAGATCGCCGTCGCGCCCTTGGAGCTGTCGCAGCAGATCGAGGACGCGTGCGCGATGCGTCGCGATCCACTTCGTGTCGACGCCGGGGATCGGGAGTTGCCGGAGGTAGAGACCGGACGCGGGATGGTCCGCGAACCAGCGCAGGACCGACAGCAGGCGCCCGAAGTCCGTTTCGGTGGTGCTTGCCAGCCAGTCGAAGTGTCGGCCGAGCGAGAGGTCCTCTCGTTCCAGATCGGTGCGCAGGTGCTTTGCGCGTTGCGAGGCCATGTCCCATGCGGACTGCTCGCCGGCCCAGCCGGCAACGGCCGCCGGGTCCGGGAGCAGCAGGCGCTCCGGCAGCCGTTGTCGGCCTAGACCGGGCCATTGGCGCTGGGTCCAAATTAGCTCTCCCGGTTGCTGGCTTTGCTGCCATTGCTCGATCCAGGCGCGCACGGCGGCCAGGTCGCGCGCTGTCTCGCGTTCGGTGGGAACGCCCAGCAGCAGTTGCAGCGGCCAACTGCCGTCGCCGTCCAGCCA
>JBATTL010000767.1:0-9894 GCA_049670525.1 Thiohalocapsa sp.
GCCTTTGGTCTTGCGCGAGAGGGGCGTTCTCGGGTCGCAGCTTGCCGTAGATCAGGATATAGAGGACGTAGAGGCCGCCGAGAATCAAGCCGGGTAAGACGGCGCCCATGAACAGGTCGCCCACCGAGATGCCGAGCTGGTCGCCCATGATGACCAGCATGATACTCGGGGGAATCAGTATCCCGAGGCAACCCGCGGAGGCCACCGTGCCGAGCGCCAGGGGCTTGTGGTAGTTCTGGTTCAGCATCACGGGCACGGACATGACCCCGAGCAGAACCACGGACGCGCCGATGATGCCCGTGGAGGCCGCCAAGATAATGCCGATCAGGGTAACCGTGATCGCAAGCCCGCCGCGCACCTTGCCGAACAGTTTCTGCATGGAGTGCATCATGCGTTCGGCAACGCCCGACTTGTCGAGCATCAGACCCATGAAGATGAACATTGGTAGCGCGATCAGGACCCAGTTGTCCATGATGCCGAAGATGCGTCCAACCGCCAGGCCGAGGGTGTTGTAGTCCAGGCCGGTGGCCGTGTCCCAGTAGATGTCCGTCAGATAGCCGATGCCGGCGAACGAAATGCCGACCCCGGCCAGCACCCAGGCCACCGGGAAACCGGTGAACAGCAGGGCGATGAAGGACAGGAACATGCCGATGACGAGAATGTGTTCCGGTTCAAGATGCATGGCTCAGTGCTCGCCGTCGGTGCGCGTTTCTACGCGAAACAGATGACGCAGCATGTTCACCCGCGCCGGAAAGGCCTGTTGAGGCTCTTTGCCGAGATGGAACAGCAACAGCGTTTCCTCGATCAGACGCGCCAGGGCCGCGACGAACATGAGCGCGAAGCTCAGCGGTATGACAGACTTGATGATCCAGCGGTGGGGCAATCCCTGGGGACTTGTAGACCCCTCGTCGAGTCGGTAGGACTCGGCCACCCACTCAATGCTGTGGTGGAAGATGATCCAGAGGAAGGGCATGAGCAGAAGCAGGATGCCCAGGATCTCGATGATGTGTTGGGCGCGCCGTGGCAGCTTCATGTGCACCAGGTCGACCCGGATATGGGTGTCCTTGGTGATCGCGTAGGCCATTCCGAACATGAAGGCGATGGCGTAGAAGTGCCACATCAGCTCTTCGAGCGGCACCTGTCCATTGTTGAAGCCGTAGCGCATGACGACCTGGACAATGATGATCGCGATCAGCAGTACATTGAGCCACGCCGTCGTCTCGGCGATTCGGCTTACCAGCGTGTTGAGAAAATCGACTACCGGGATGCGGTAATCCGATCGGAGCGAGCTCGGGCTGGACATGGGATCCTCCGGGAGCGGTTCGGCGTGGCCGCGGTCTCTTATCGTTATGTGTCGCGGCCCCATCAGTCTGACGTTGGATGCCCTGCGCTTCTTCATCCAACGAAGCTTGGCTGCGCAGGATGAATGAAGCGCACTGGCGTTAACCCGCTATTTTTTAGCGCTTAAGCGATTGAAAATATCAAGGAAAACAGAAACCGCATTTTCGGGTTCCGTGCTGGTTTTTGACCAGGATGGCCAATAGATCGGCTTCTCCTTAGGGATTGCAGGGGTGGCATCCACCGCAGAGTACCCTGCGGTTAGGCTAATTGCCTTCTGGTCGTTACTCGGTGGGCTTCCGCACCGTACCCGGGCGTGGAAGGAAGGCCCATTCGTTCCAGATGGCGTAGTCGGCGCGGAACGCCTCCAGGTTGTCCCAGATCGCCTGGAAGTCGGGGTCTTCGGCGGATTGCTCGGTCACCACTTCGGCCCACTTTTCCTGGAACTGGCCGAGCATCTCTTCTGACCAGTAACGGTTCTCGACGCCGTTCTTCTCCAGGTTCTCCTTCATGATCGGGAACTGAATGGCCTCGCCCAGGGCCAGACCGTCGAGCATGGCGGCCTTGCAGCCCAATTCCAGAGTCGCCTGCTGGGCCGGCGTCATCTCGCCCCAGGTCTCCTTGTTGATGATGAGATCGAATGCGGTTGCTGGCTGGTGCCAGCCGGGGTAGTAGTTGAATTTCAGGATTTTATGAAAGCCGAGTCGCTTGTCGATGGCGGGCATGGAGAACTCGGTGGCGTCGATGGCTCCCTTCTCCAGGGCCGGGAAGATCTCCTTGGAGGGTAACAGGGAGGTGGACACACCCATCTTCTCCATGACCAGTGCGCCCAGGCCGAAGAAACGCATCCTCAGGCCTTGCAGATCTTCCGGCTTGTCGATCGGTTTGGAGAACCATCCCGATGTCTCCGGGGCGATGATGCCGCAGGGGATCGAATGGATGTCGAAGCCCTTCTTGTCGTACATCTCCTGCCACAGCTTGCGGCCGTCTCCGTAGTAGAGCCAGGCCAGATACTCTGGGGCGTCGGGCCCGAACGGCACTGCCGAGAACAGCGCGCCTTTGTTGCCCAGCTCACCGGAGTGGTAGGCAGGTGTCGTATAGCCGGCGTTGACCTGTCCCTTGCTGACGGCTTGGAGAATCTCCTTGGGCGGAATGAGCTTGCCTGGTTCGTAGATCTTGATCCTGATCTGCCCGTCGGTGGCGATCTCCAGTTGTTCGGAGAGCCATTTGGGCGTGCTTCCGAGCCCGGTCAGGTGGGTCCCGAAAAAGACCGGGACCTTGAGCAGGACTTTCTTCTCTGCCTGGGCGGTACCGGCGGTGAGTCCCAGGACGAGGGCAGCGGCAGAGACTGCAGCGGTGATCTTGCAATTCATTGGGTGCATTCCTCCATTCAGGATGATTATTGGTTTCGGATCGCCTGTTAACTATTGGTAAATTGGTCAGGCCCATAGAGCATCGACCAGAAAGGGGGGCATGTCAAGAAAATTGGCCAATAAAATGACCAAGTAAATATGATAATTTTCTTATATTAAACAAAATATTGCTTACTTTCGTTGCTTTACCAAGAAGTCTTGGTAAACTCTGTTGCAGCATTGGTAAGACCAGTTTGCGTGGAGCAGGAAATGAAACGGCAGCGGTTGTCGGAGCAGATTGCCGACCGGCTGGAAACGATGATCGCGCGGGGCGAGTTCGCGCCCGGAGACCGGTTACCGGCGGAGCGTGCGCTTGCCGTGCGCTTGGATGTCTCGCGCCCATCGCTACGGGAGGCGATTCGGACCCTGGCGAACAAAGGGCTGCTGCGAACCCGTCCAGGAGGCGGGAGCTTCGTCACCGAGGCGGCGGACCCCCGATTCATCGATCCCCTCGTGGACCTGCTACAGAAGGAGCCCGCATCGCGATACGACGTGCTGGAGATCAGGCATGCACTGGAAGGGGCCGCCGCCTACCACGCGGCCATGCGCGCCACCGTCGAGGATCGCGAAAATGTGCGCAAGCGTTTCGAGACCATGATCGCGATGCACCAGGCAGGCGATCCCGACGCCGAGATTCAGGCCGATACCCGTTTCCACCTCTCCATCGTCCAGGCGGCCCACAACGAGGTGTTGCTTCAGGTGATGCGTGGTCTATTCAAGCTGCTGCTGAGCTCGATCGGGCACAATCTTGACCAGCTTTACCAGATACCCAAGGTTTTCGAGCCCCTGTCTCGACAGCACGAGAACCTGATGACGGCCGTGGTGGAAGGTGACCCGGAGCGCGCGCGCGCCGCAGCGCAGGCGCACATGGTCTTCGTCGAGGAGACCTTGCACCGGTTGGAGCAGCGGGAGGCGCAACGCGTTTTGTCTCTGCGGCGGTTGACGGATGTATCCGGAGGTTAGGCGATCGCTGTCAATTCCGGTACCACCGACTTGCGTCGAGACTCGCCTTTCTTGGCGCGCCGCCAGTCGCATAGTACGGCTTTGCTCCCGTCGGCACTCCTTGCAGGCGAACCTCGATCCGGCGCCAGCTGGTGGGAGATTCTCGGCAATCGCCTTAGCATCTTCGGTTGATCCCCGCGGCGACTACTTGGCCGCGACGTCGGCGTCACGAACCATGCGTGGGGGCGAGGGGGCGTCTCTCCTTGCCGGCCAACTCCGGTGCGAAGAACCGGTAATTTCCTCGGCCCTCGCGCTTGGCGCGATAGAGCGCCTTGTCGGCGCGTTGGACCAATAGATTGAAATCGTCGCCGTCGTCTGGGTATAGGCTGATGCCGATGCTGCATCCGATTTCAACGCGCTCCGCATCGATCTCGACCGGGCGTCGCATCGATTGAATGATCCGCTCGGCGACGTTGGACACTGCGCCGAGATCGGATTCATTGGCCAGCAGCAGCAAGAATTCGTCGCCGCCGTATCGGCAGACGGAATCGCCAGGCCGCAGACACTCGCGCAGCCGGCCTGCCAGGATGCGCAGCAAGACGTCTCCCGCGGGGTGCCCCAAGGCGTCGTTGGCTTCCTTGAAGCGGTCCAGGTCGATGAAGAAGATCGCGGCTTGGCTGTCATGACGGGATGATCGTGCGATGGTCTGATCGAATCTGTCCTTCTGGAACCTTCGGTTGGGTAGGCCAGTCAAGGCATCGTGGGTGGCCAGAAATTCGCTGCGCTGCTCAGCGCGCTTGCGCTCCTCGATCTCGTGCCCGAGGCTCCGGTTCGCCTCGGCCAGCTTCGCGTTTGTCGCGGTCAAGGAGTGCACGAGAGTCTCGTTCTGCAGTCTCAGCTCGATGTTGCGGCTAACGATCCTGCTGACGCGCAAGGCGGTTCCGATCATGGCGATCGCGAATGCGATTGCCAAGGCCGCCATGATCGTGGAGTCCTGCTGGCCCTGCCACGCCAGAGCGCAGACCAGCGAGGCGACCATGGGAATCGTGAAGCCAAGGTAGGCGGAGCGCAAAGGACCCAGCGTGGCGACGGCGCCCGCGATCATGCCGCCTAGGATGAAGGTGACGAAGCCGACCTTCTCCGGGCCGGAATAGGTCAGCAGCAGAAAGCTGACGGCGCCCCACCAAAGACCGTTGATCGTGACCAAGATGGTCAGGCGCCTTGCCCAGACGTTAGGGGGCTCCCTCGCCGCCTCTGTCTGGCGGTCCCGCGTCCGCCGCATCCACCAACGGGCCGCCGAGATGATCAACATGCCCGTCAGCCAGGTGCCCGAGGCGACGAGGGGCGCCTCCGGGAAGACGATCACCAGCGTGAGCAGGGTCGTAAAGAGGTTGGCGAATACGGCGGGCCCGGTATTGCCGAAGACCAAGCCGATCCGCTCCGCCTGGATGGAAGCCGAAAGGTCGGGAGACGCGTTGGCACCATCCCGGTTCGGTTCTAGTCCAGATGCGGTTACCGATGACGCTGGAATACCCGTGTCCTCGGCTGGCGCCCGGGCCGACCCGCGAGGCCGCAGCGATTTGCGCCCGGCGCGTGAGCAACAAGTACGAATCGCGCTTCCTGACTATCGACCCGTTGAATGACGTACGGAGAGGTCAACTGCGGGATCTCGATTGATAGGTCGGAGGCTGTGCCGATTCGTCACCGGTCGGTAGCGACGCGGCCAACCGTTGGAGTGCAGCCAAAAAGTTCCCATTCATTGATCTATCTCGGCGAATTAACCAATAATTTCAGTAAGATGAAGGTTGTAGCCATCGATTTGAGCAACCCAGAAATCGGACATCCTGTTCATTGATCCGCGGCTGGTGACTCGATGTGAATGTGCGACGATCGACAGCTTGATCCTATGCGATCCGATTCCGCGTTATTGTTAAGGCGTTCTAGCTTTTCGTGCCTCGGCTGCACGCCGACGTACAGGAGGGTATACAAGTGATACCAGTTTTGCGGGCAGGCTTGGAAGCTTATCGCCCGACCAGAGTCTAAGAAGAATCTGACGAATCCAACGTAATCCAGTCAAACGGAGGCTCCGAATCGCGATGCCGGACTAAGGTCGCGCTCGCCGAAATCAGGACTACTGAGCGCGCATCTCGGTATGCGCACGTCCTAAATCGCCCCCTGATCGCGTCGGAGACCTGTTCTGCAGCGCGTCCACCTCAGACTAAGGAACGATTCAGAAACAAGAGGTGCAACTCGACCGCTGGTGTCGGGTTACGCTGCGCTAACCCGACCTACGAGTGCTCCGGTTTTTTCTGCACCGATACTAAGTGATCGGTGTCAATAGCGACCAAGCGATCTTGCCGATCGGAACCGATTTCACAATGGCCTCTACCCGGCAACCAGCCAGTGGCCGATTTTTGGGTGAATCCCCGGCAACGTGGACCTACGAGTCCCAATTTCTGGCTTCGTACTTCAGTCAATGATAGCGATGGAGCTCATTTTCTCTAGTCCGCTATGCATGCCGCGACGGCAGAGCGACGAGGACTCCACCGCCGGAGGCTGTTGCTTAGCGGTTGAGAACAAAGTGTTTAGCATCTGGGGCTTATGCCATCAGCCGCCAACCGCGTTGAGTATCTGAGCCTCCTGAATAAAAAGTCTCGATGGCAGCGAAGCCGAGTTCGGCCGCCCAAGCAGGCATCGTGGACACCTCTTCTGGATGATCGAAACCGCGCACGTGGGTCATGATCGCCGCTTGCTTGTCTCCGCCGATCGGCCAGCCCGAGACGACTTCGTCGTACCGATTGCAGTATTGCTGCCGGGTCTCTCCGTCGCGGCGCACCACGTCGATCAGCAAGAGCTCGCCGTCCGGTGCCAATCGCCTCTTGGCGGCGGCCAAGAATCGACGCTTCGCGGCGCTGTCGAGATGGTGTAAGACGAACGATGCGAGGATGACGTCGTAGCTTGTATCGAGCGTCTCGACCGCATCCACGAGCTGGCCGACGCGCAGATCCAGTTGGGCGCCGCTACCAGTAAGCGTCGCACGGGCGAAGTCGAGCGCTGGGGCGGCGCAGTCCACACCGACATACCGACTGACTGGAGTACCGCGCATGGCCGGACCGATCGCGGCGGCATCGCCGCAGCCAAGGTCGAGCAGGCAATAGGAACCAGCCCGGCGTGACAGTAAACCGTGCAGCGCGGCGCTGATCTCGTGGTGCTCCATGCAGTTTTGCTCGATCACCGCGCGGTAGATCGACCAGTTGCTGAAGAAGTCCACAACCGCATGATGAGCTGACATGGAACGACCTGGCTTCACAGGAACATCCCCAGATTCAACCATCAGCGCCGTCATCCGGCAAGACATGGGTTTTCTTGCGTCTAAGAGCCGGTTAGGGATCACTCGTCCAGTCGACATCGCGACTAGATCGAGGGGCTAGGCGAAGTCGCGCCCAAGCTGTCTTGTCGGCCGCAATCGGCGGTGCAACGGACTGTATCCAGTGGCCAGACAAGGGCCAGTTCTTGACGACAGCCGAGGCCGACGCTTCTCGCCGTGACTGGCCTTGCGTGTCATGCACGCACGCGCCGCCAGTGCCAGCGGAGGACCAATGCCTGCCGCGCAACAAATCCACACTTGTTCCGGTCTGTTGGGGAATTGAATTGCCCGGCATCGCGATATCGCTTTGCGGGCGTTCTGTTTGGATCGAGCCCGACCTAACAAGCCCCTGGAGCAAAGCCATGCGCTGCGCCGAACTCTTTGTCCGTTGCCTCGAAAACGAGAGTGTCGAGTATATCTTCGGTATCCCCGGCGAAGAGAACCTCGATGTGATGGACGCGCTGCTCGACAGCGACATCCGGTTCATTACAGTAAGACATGAGCAAGGCGCCGCCTTCATGGCCGATGTCTACGGCCGCCTGACCGGACGCCCCGGCGTGTGTCTGGCGACCCTTGGGCCGGGTGCGACCAACCTGGTGACAGGCGTTGCGGACGCGAATATGGACCGGGCACCGATCATCGCTATCGCCGGCCAAGGCTCAACACATCGGTTGCACAAGGAGAGCCACCAGATACTGGACCTGGTCAGCCTTTTCGCACCAATCTCCAAGTACGCGGTTCAGTTGCGCGAACCCGAGATCGTGCCCGAGGTCGTGCGTAAGGCATTCAAGGTGGCGAAGGAGGAAAAGCCGGGCTGCAGCTTTATCGATTTTCCCGAGAACATCGCCGCAGAAACGGTCGCCGGGAAGCAGCCGCTGCAGGTGCAGGACCCGCTGCCCCCGATCGCGCCCGAGGAACAGCTCGCCCGCGCGGCGGAGGTGATCGCGGCCGCGCGGTTCCCGCTGGTGATGGCAGGAAACGGTGTCATCCGCGCAAAGGCAGCGGAGGCACTGGAGCTGTTCGCGACCCGCACCGGGATTCCGGTGACCAAGACCTTCATGGCCAAAGGCGCCATCTCGCGCGAGCACCTGATGTCACTCGGCGCCACCGGGCTGTCGGCGCACGATTACGTCGGGTGCGGTTTCGACCGCGCGGACGCGGTCATCTGCGTCGGCTACGACCTCGTCGAGTACCATCCGCATCGCTGGCATCGCAATCCTGAGCAGAAGATCGTCCATATCGATTCACTGCCCGCCGAGGTGGACGAACACTACATCCTCGACGTGGGTGTGGTCGGCGATATCTCGGCATCGCTGCGCAACCTCGCCGAGCGTGTCCCGGGTCGGACTGAGAACTGGGCTCTGTCCTTGCGCCGCGAGATCGATCGGGAAACGCAGGAGTTTGCCGGGGATACGGGCTTCCCTGTTAAGCCACAGAAAATCCTCTGGGACCTGCGGCAGGCGATGGCCGCGGAGGACATCCTGATCTCCGACGTCGGCGCACATAAGATGTGGATCGCCCGCCTTTGGCAGGGGTTCGCTCCCAACACCTGCATCATCTCCAACGGATTCGCTGCGATGGGCATCGGCGTGCCGGGCGCCATCGCTGCCAAGCTGGCATTTCCCAAGCGTCAGGTCGTCACCATCACCGGCGATGCCGGCTTCCTGATGAACTCCCAAGAGATCGAGACCGCCCTGCGGTTGGACCTCGCCTTGGTCATCTTGGTCTGGACCGACAGTCAATACGGTCTGATCAAGTGGCACCAGGACCGGCGCTTCGGCCGCCCCAGCCATATCGATTTCACCAACCCGGACCTCGTCCGCTACGCGGAGAGCTTCGGTGCGCGCGGCTTTCGGGTCGAGTCCGCAGCGCAGCTTGTGACGGTCCTGCAGCAAGCCATGAACTGCGGCACGGTCGCGGTCGTCGATTGTCCGGTGGACTACGCGGAGAACATGAAATTGACTGAGAAACTGGGCGAACTCGTCTGCCCGATCTGAGGAGAAGCGCGATGCCCAGTCCAGAACATCCAACTCCGCATTGGTCGCATCGGATCGCTGGCGATGCGCGCCCTGTCGGCCGCCTGCGCGTCACGGCGCCATACGATGGCCGTGTGATCGGCACCGTTGACCAAGTTGACGCCGCCGCCGTCGAACAGGCCCTTGTCGCCGCCCAAGCGCTGTTCGACGATCGCACATCCTGGCTGCCCACCGACCAGCGCATGGCGATCCTCTCCCGCACGGCCGCGCTCCTCAGCGAGCGTGCCGAGGTCTTCGCCGTCGAGGCCGCGCGCGAGGGCGGCAAACCCTTGATCGACTCCCGGGTCGAAGTCGCCCGCGCCGTCGACGGTCTGCGCAATTGCGCGGAATTGATACGCTCGTCGGCCGGCGTCCAGGTACCCATGGGAGTCACTCGGGCATCCCGGCAGCGCCTGGCCTTCACGCATCATGAGCCCATCGGGCCCGTGTTTGCGATCAGTGCCTTCAACCATCCGCTAAATCTGATCGTGCACCAAACTGGACCGGCCATCGCCGCCGGCTGTCCGGTGGTGGTCAAGCCGGCCGAGGCGACGCCGCTGAGCTGTCTGCGGCTGATCGACCTGCTGCGAGAATCGGGGTTGCCGCCCGGCTGGGCGCAGGCGCTGCTAACGGACGGCCACGACACCACGGCGCGACTGGTGGCAGATCCCCGCGTGGCCTTCTTTTCATTCATCGGCAGCGCGCGCGTAGGCTGGAGTCTGCGCTCGCGGCTGGCCCCGGGAACCCGCTGTGCGCTTGAGCACGGCGGCGCCGCTCCGGTGTTGGTCGACCGGGATACGGACCTCGACGCGGTCGTTCC
>JBATTL010000768.1:0-2603 GCA_049670525.1 Thiohalocapsa sp.
CTGGCGCGCCTGATGCGCTCCGCGGGGCTCGTGGTGCAGACCTTCGAGAGCGTGGCCGAGATGCTCGAAAAGCCGCAATTCGACGACCGGGTCTGCATCGTCGCGGATATCCGCCTGCCCGGCATCAGCGGCCTGGAATTTCCCAGGTTGCTTGCACAGCAGGGCCGCACCCGCCCGGTGATTTTCATCACCGCCTACGACAACGACCAGAACCGCAAGGCCGCCGACAGCGCCGGCGCGGCGGCCTTCTTCCGCAAGCCCGTGGACGGCGACGCCCTGCTTGATGCCATCACCTGGGCCATGGAGACCGACGACGACCGGCGCACCCAAACAGCGCAAGCCCACTCAGATCCATCCCACTCACACCCATCCGATAAAGGAGAACTACCGTGATACGACCGCTCTTGTTATCCGTCGCGCTGATGCCGATGGCCATGGTGTCCGCGCAGGCACTGGCTCAGGAGGATGCCGCGGCATCCCCCTCTGGCGACGTGAAGAAGCCCAACATCCTGATGATCATGTCCGACGACGTCGGCATCACCAATCTCAGCGCCTACAGCCGCGGCATGGCGGGCTATCACACGCCCAATATCGACCGCATCGCCAGCGAGGGGGTGCTGTTCACCGATTACTACGCGGAGCAGAGCTGCACCGCCGGGCGTTCGGCCTTTATCACCGGCCAGTCGCCGATCCGCACCGGGTTGACCAAGGTCGGCTTCCCCGGCGCTTCCATCGGCATTCAGAAGGAAGACCCAACGCTGGCCGAGTTGCTCAAGCCGCTGGGTTACGCCACTGGCCAGTTCGGCAAGAATCACCTCGGCGACCGCAACGAGTTCTTGCCGACGGTGCATGGCTTCGACGAGTTCTACGGCAACCTCTATCACCTGAATGCAGAGGAAGAGCCGGAGAACCCCGACTATCCGAAGGACCCGGCCTTCCGTGCCGAGTTCGGACCGCGCGGTGTGCTGGACTGCAAGGCCACCGATACCCCGAGCGACGTCGATGATCCGCGCTTTGGCCCGATGGGCATGCAGCAGTGCGAAGACACCGGACCGCTGACCAAGAAACGCATGGAGACCGCGGACGAAGAATTCGTCGGCCGCGCGATGGACTTCATCAAGCGCAATACAAAGGCCGGCACGCCCTGGTTCGCCTGGCTGTCGACCTCGCGCATGCATTTCTTCACCCACCTGAAGCCGGAGAGCGAGGGGGTGACCGGGCTCGGTATCTTCGCCGACGGCATGGTGGAGCACGACGGTCATGTGGGCCAGGTGCTGGATCTGGTCGACGAACTCGGCATCGCCGACAACACCATCGTGCTCTATACCGCCGACAACGGACCGCACTACAACGAGTGGCCGGACGGCGGCCTGTCGCCGTTCCGCGGTGAGAAGAACACCAACTGGGAGGGCGGCTACCGCGTGCCGATGTTGGTGCGCTGGCCGGCCAAGTTCCAAGCGGGCAGCGTCATCAACAGCACCACATCAGCCGTTGACTGGGTACCGACCCTGGTTGCGGCCGCTGGTGTGCCTGACATCAAAGACATGCTCAAGGACGGCATCGCATCCGGCGACAAGCAATTCAAGGTGCACCTCGACGGCTACGACCTGCTGCCGAATCTGACCGGCACGGCAGGCGAAGGCGCCGACTGGCCGCGCCGGGAGTTCTTTTATTGGAACGACGGCGGCGAGCTGGTGGCGCTGCGCTACGACGATTGGAAGCTGGTCTTCAAGGAGCAGCGCGAGCGCGGTTTCATGGTCTGGAGCGAGCCCTTCGTCGCGCTGCGTATCCCGAAGATCTTCAACCTGCGCACCGATCCCTTCGAGCGCGCCGACACCGACGCCAACAACTACGAGCGCTGGTGGATCGAACGCGTCTTCGCGCTGGTGCCCGCGCAGACCTTCGTCGGTGAGTACATTGAGACCTTCAAGGAGTTTCCGCCCCGGCAGAAGCCCGCGAAGTTCAACGTGGACGATGCGCTGCAGGCGCTCACGAACGCCGCAAGCAACTAGGGCGATTCCGCTTCGACACAATCCCGCCGCCACCGAGCACCCGCAACGGCGGGCGCCCGGTGTTGGCGGCTAATCCGCGGCATCGCCGTGAACCTAGAGGTTAAGAGCAACATGAACATATCCAGCCCCCAACAAACCCTCAAGACGCTTGGCCTTGCAGTCGGCATCTTCGCCGCCACCCTGTCGGCGCCGCTTGGTGCCGCAGAGGAACCGAGTGCCACGGTCGAATTCCAAATCTACAAGGCCGGCTTCGTTGTCGGCGTCAGCGGCGGTGAGGGCACGTTGAAGTTCGAGGACAAGGACTACCCCCTCTCCATCGGCGGCGTCAGCCTTGGCGCAACCATTAGCCTCTCAAAGGCCGACTTCGTCGGTGACGTCTTCAACCTCTCGGCGCCGGAAGACATTGAGGGCGTGTACTCAGGCGCCGGCGCCGGTGCCGCCCTCGCTGGCGGCTCGAATATCGCGATCCTCAAGAACTCCAAGGGCGTCGAGCTCAAGGTCAGTGGCGAGCAGATGGGCGTCGATCTATCCGTCGATCTGAGTGGAGTCAGTCTCAAGCTGAAATAGTCGACCCCGGTGCGGCGGGAGCGC
>JBATTL010000769.1:0-4753 GCA_049670525.1 Thiohalocapsa sp.
GGGGTCTGACAATCATCGGAACGAAAACTTGCGCTAAGCCCAAATGTCGTCCTCGTCCGGGTTGCGAAGAGGACGCATGCCGCCGTTGGCGACGGCTTCGGCCAGCAGGAACGCGTAACGGCCCAGCATGTTGATGTGGTGGGTCTGAAGGGGCGATAGCCGAGTCACGTCTTCGGGGCGAACCTCGAAACCCTCGGCGCGGAGCTGCGCCAGCGCGGCCTCCATGTAGATTGTGTTCCACAGGACAACGGCGTTGGTCACCAGCCCGAGAGCGGTGAGCTGCTCCTCCTGCCCTTCGCGGTAGCGTTTGCGGATCTCGCCGCGTTGGCCGTGGCAGATCCGGCGTGCAACGGCGTGGCGGCTCTCTCCGCGGTTAAGCTGAATCAGGATGCGCCGGCGGTAAGACTCGTCGTCCAGGTATCTCAGCAGGTGGATGGTCTTGGGGATGCGGCCCAAGTCAGCGATCGCCTTGGTCAGACCCGATGGCCGGTCGCTCTTGAGCAAGGAGCGGACAAGCTCCGGCGCCGTGATGGTACTGAGCTTCAAGGAGCCGGCGACGCGCAGCATGTCTTCCCAGTGCCGGGCGATGCGCTCGGCGTTGGCGTGGTGCCGGGACACCGCGTTCAGAGCGCCATAGTCCGCCTTCGGATCCAGGCGCCAGAATCGCGCGCCGCCCACATCGGCGAGCCGCGGGCTGAACTGGTAGCCCAAGAGCCAGAACAGCCCGAAGATGACGTCGCTGGCACCGGCGGTATCGGTCATGATCTCCTTCGGCTCGAGACTGGTCTGCTGCTCCAGGAGCCCGGCCAGGATGTAGACCGAGTCGCGCATGGTGCCCGGGACGACGATGTTGTGGAATCCGGCATGCTGGTCGGTGCTGTAGTTGTAATAGGTGATGCCTCGCTCGGCGCCGAAGTATTTCCGGTTGAGACCGGCGTGGATGCTGTCGACCGGGACAACGAACCGCATACCGTCAGCCGAGGCGACCTCGCCGCCACCCCACTGCTGGGCAAGGGCGTTGTTCGTCTGGCACGCGACCAGGCGGGCGTTGGCCTCGATAAGGGTTTCGGCGCGCACGTAGTTCTGCTGGATCCAGCCAAGCCGGTTACGTGTCAGCGCCGGATTATCGCCACGAACCAAGGGCTCCTGTCCGATGTTGCAGGCCTCGGCCAGAAGCACTGCGCAGACGCTAACCGGCAGATCCTCGACACGGGACTGCGCCTCACTGATATGGGTGAAAGCGTCCGCGAATCCGGTGCGTTGGTGGATCTCCATGAGGAGCTCGGGCAGGTCGATGCGGGGCAGCCGGGCGCTCACCTGCTCGCGCAGACGAAGCAGGGATTCCGGCTCGTCGACCTTGTCGAGGTTGCTCAGGCGCAATGGGCGCTCCTCGTTGTCCTCATCGACGCTCACCGCCTCGTTGTCCGGCAGGTTCTCGAGCGTCTTGCGATAGGCCTCGTCGAGCTCTTCGCGTAACCGGGGAAGGACGCGCCCGGGGTCGAGCGGCCGCGTCAGCGAGCGACAGATCTGCCCGCGTTTCGCCCGCCACCGCTCGCCGTGCAGCAGCTTGGTTCTGGGGTCGCTCCAGCGGTCGCTGGCAGCAACGAAGAGATCGCGCCGACGCAGGCTATCTTGTAGACGATCCAAGACGCAGAGGGTGTAGGCCGAACTATCAACGTCGCCGTCATTGGACAGGACCAGTCGGCGCCAGGGCCGGTTGACGATGTCCACCGGCGCCTCGTTCAGGTCCGGCGGCCTCTTGCCGTCGAGTGCACGCAAGAATGCGAGCGCTTCCAAGACAGGCTTGCCGGAAGGGGTCGCGGAGAAGCGCACTTGCCGCAGCACCTCGGGCAGGAATAGGCGGACACGGCGGTAGCGTTCAACGAGCTCCTGCTCGTAGTTGGCCTCGGCTGGCCGCGCCAGGGCATCCACGGTCTCGATGGCTTGGCGCATACGTGCCTCGGGGATGCGCTGAAAGACGGCAGCGCGAACCTCTTCGTCCGGAAAGGAGGGATCGAGCAGCAGCGCGCAGACCTCGCGCAACGCGAGCGCGGCCTGGTCCAGATCCTTCAGGGATCGCAGCCGTTTTTTCTGACCGAGCCGTTTCGCCTCGGCCGCGATGTCGGTGATCAGCATGTCCAGGACATCGAGCGCGTCGTCGAGTGCGTTGACCTCCTCGATGGCGACGAAGGCCACCAGTGTGGCGATCCGCCTTTGCGGTGTCATTCGGGCAATGGTCGGCGCCCAGGCCGTCGAGGCGTGGCGTGCCAACGCTTTGATGAGGACCGGAGGAATGGCGGGTAGATCCAGTTTGCCGATGCCCAGGTCCTTCAATGTGCGGTAGCGTTGGAGTGTCTCGAGGAGAGACGGGGCGCTTGCCTTGGTCGGACCGCGACGGAGGTTGTCCAGACGGCTCGCGCGGGTGCCGCGATGGACCACGAGCAGCTTCTCGAGCTGGTCGCGCTGTTTCTCTGAAGGCAGCGCGGAGAGTCGCCGCCACAGCTGTCTCGCCGTACGCTCGCGAATGCGGGCGACCACGCGGCTCAAGGTGGTAACCCCGGGCAACAGGACCTTGTGCTCGATCAGCCAGGCCGTTGCGTGGTCGAACAGCAGGCTTGGTCGCTCGTTGCCAAACCAAGCGCGCAAGTATAGCCAGCGGGTTAAGCGAAACGACCAGAGAGGACCAAATTCCTCGTAGCCATAGGCGGCACGGATCTCGGCCCGATGGGCATGGCGAGTCTGTTCGCGATCCAGGTACCGAGGCAGGCAGCCCATGTCGGCGATATCGAGCTGCGCTGCAACGTGCCCGACGACGACCGCGGGCACAGCGGTCGGATCAGTCTGGAAAGTGCCCAGGAACCGGACAGTCAGGACCTGGAGCGCGAAGCCGAGGCGGTTGGCATCGCCACGGCGCTGGACAATCAGCCCCCGGTCGGTGTCATCGACATGGAAGTAGCGCGCGAGCTGAATCGCGCTGACCTCCTCGGGGTACTGGCCGTAACGGCACTTCTGTGCCTCGGTGAGAAAATCGACCGGCACCGGGCCGTCTCAAGAAACAGTCGTTTGTCGAGACGTGCGAAGGGGTATCGCAACAGCGGCAAATACGGCCCATACTTGTCGCATCTTTTCGTCTCGTGAATGAAAGTCTCATTTACCCATGACGAAGAGTCGAAGGCAAGACCGATACCGGGCTGACGAGGGTGCGATGGGAAAACTGGTTGGCTATGCGCGGGTGAGCACCGAAGAGCAGGATGTCGACCTCCAACTCGATGCCCTGCGTGAGGCCGGCTGCCGTGACGAGCTGATCTTCATCGACAAGGTTTCCGGCGCGCGGAGCAAACGCCCCGGTCTCGATGCCTGTCTCGACGCGCTGGAGCCGGGGGATACGCTCCTGGTCTGGCGGCTTGATCGACTTGGCCGCTCCATGCCGCACCTCGTGAGTTTGATCCAGGAGCTTCTTGAGAAAGGGGTCGCTTTCCGCTCGCTGCGGGACGGGGCCATCGACACCACCAGCGCATCCGGTGAACTGGTCTTCCATATATTCTCGGCGCTGGCGCAGTTCGAGCGGCGGCTGATCCAAGAGCGAACCAAGGCAGGGCTCTCAGCGGCACGGGCACGCGGACGCAAAGGCGGCCGCAAGGCGATCACGGGCGACGATCCGCGCGTGAAGACCGCCTGCCGGATGCACCGGGATCACGAGCTGAGCGTTGAGCAGATCTGCAAGACGCTGGACATCTCGCGGGCCACCTTCTACCGATATCTGTCGGTGGCAAATGAGCTGACGCCAGCGCCGCGATCATCGGTGTCTGGGCTAATGCACTTGGAGAAATGATATGACCATGGTCGTAACGGCTGAAACACCACCCCTGGCAGCAGATGCCGCCGGTGTCTTTCGCGTGGGGAGCTCCCGCGTGACGCTCGATAGCGTTGTCAGCGCCTTTCGTGACGGGGCCACTGCCGAGGAGATCGTCGAACAGTATCCAGCGATCTCCCTTGGCCAGGTTTACGCCGTCATCGCGTATTACCTGGCCCATACCGCCGAGGTGGATGACTACCTCCAGGTACGGGAACAACGCTCGGCAGAGGTGCGGCAGGCAAACGAGCGGCTCTTCGATCCAACCGGGATACGCGCGCGTCTGATGGCACGCCAAACCGGGCAGGATTCGGCATGATCCGGTTGCTCGCCGACGAAAACTTCAACAACAACATCGTTCGAGGAGTACGTTTGCGAGATCCCGACATCGATTTGGTCCGAATCCAGGATGTCGTCGGCCTTTCGGGCGCCGACGACCCAAGCGTCCTGGAGTGGGCAGCCGAGCATCGGCGAGTCCTTCTCACCCAGGACGTTGCCACCATCACGGCGTTCGCCTACGAGCGGGTTCGAGCAGGCAAACCCATGCCGGGCGTCTTCGAGCTCAGCCTGAGGGTCACTCTACGCTCGGCGATCGACGACATCGTGCTCCTGGCCACCTGCAGTGAAGATGGCGAATGGGAAGGCCAGGTCCGATACCTGCCGCTACGATAATCCAGGACAGACAGAGGTGTCGGAACGGCCTTAGCGCAAGTTTTCGTTCCGATGATTGTCAGACCCCGAAATGCGTATGGCGCTGCGCCCCGGAGAGCACCCCGGAGGCCTCGCGCTCGCTCTTGGACAGATGACGGTTGGCGGCGCGGGCGACGAGCCCATGGGCGGCTTGGGAGGCGCTCATCGCCGCCAGCAGCCCCTGGAGCGCGCCCGGGGCCAGTGTGAGGT
>JBATTL010000770.1:0-5294 GCA_049670525.1 Thiohalocapsa sp.
ATAGTGGATCGCCGGGGCCGCGACATCGGCCCAGCCCATAAGGCCCTGCTCCTGCAGGATGCGCTCAAAGGCGGCGACCGCCCCCGGCAATGTCACGGCGCAGGCGTCCTTGGTCGGCACCGCGGTCAATCCTTCAGCCCGCATCGCCTCCGCGGACAGGGCCGCGGGCGCCGGGCCGGAACCGTTGATACCGATGATGTGCTCATCGCCCGCCGGCTTGATCAGTGCAAAGGCGTCGCCGAACAATACGGTGGCGCTGGGTTCGCAGAGCGGCAGCATCAGCGCCGCGGCGACCGCGGCATCGGCCGCGTTACCGCCGCGCTGGAGCATATCCAGCGCGACCTTTGTCGCGAGAGGATGAGACGTGGCGACCATGCCGTTTTGAGCGTAAACGCCGGACCGGCCCGGCGAATGGAAGTCCCGCATAAGCTCCGGCTCTATTCTGGTATCAGTGCAGCATGAAGACGGGAATCTCGGCGGAGCGCAGCAGATGCGCCGTTACCCCGCCCAGGATCAACTCGCGCAGACGACTGCGGCTATAGCCCCCGACCACGAGCAGGTTGATGCCCAGTTCGCCGGCGACCTTGAGCAGCGACGCGCCGACGTTCGGATCATGAGAGTCGACGATCTTGACCTCAGCCTCGACGCCATGCCAACCCAGGTACTCGACCAGTTCGTCGGGCGAAGGATCGACGTCCTCCTGGCCGGTGGCCTCACGCCAACGCGCTGTCGCACCAGAGGTCTCGCCGCGCGCCTTGACGATCGGAACACCGGCCTGGGCGCAGAGCTTATCGAGCAGTTCCCGCGCCTGTGCCGCCTGAGCCCCCGCATTCTGCTCGGCGGCCTCAAGCACCGCGTCGCGCATGTGCTTGGACAACCCGAGCGTTGCGTAAGGCAGCAGGCTGCGCGGATTGCGCATCACGTAAAGCACGTCGAGATGAGCCTGGAAGCGTTGCGCCAGACCCAACGCGGTCTCCAAAACCGGGCCGGGGGCGTCGGCCTCCGATAGGGGCAGCAGTATGGCCTTGACCGGCATAAGCTTTCCTCCTCGGTGAACCTGGAGCTGGGGATCCGGCGATCGGTCAGTAACAGCCGGCGACCCGCCCACGCTGCTGTACGAGACTCAGCACCAGATCAATGGTCGGTGTCGGAATCTCGACCAGGCGTCCCATCTCTTGGACCGCAGTCACCAGAGCATCGATCTCCATAGGCCGCCCCAACTCCAGATCCTGCAGCATCGAGGTGCGGTGGGCACCGACCGCGGCGGCGCCGTCGATACGCTTCTCCACGTCCACCTTGAAACGCACGCCGAGCTTCTCACCGATGGCTTGAGCTTCCAGCATCATGGCACGGGCCACGCCCCGGGTGCCCGGCTCCGTCGCCACGACATCGAGCGTCGCCTGGGTCAGTGCGCTGATGGGATTGAAACAGAGATTACCCCACAGCTTCACCCAGATCTCATCGCGAATATTCCGCACCGGCGCCTTGAGTCCGGCGTCGGCTATGGCCTTTGCGAGTTTCACCACCCGCTCGGTCTTTTCGCCGCTGGGCTCACCGAGCGTGAAGCGGTCACCGCTGATATGTCGAATCACGCCGGGCTCGCTGATATCGCAGGCGGGATAGACGACACAGCCGATGGCGCGCTCCGGCCCGATCAGTTCCCACTGGATGCCGCCCGGGTCCACGCTCTCGATCCGGCGATCCTCCCATGGGCCCGGAAGTTGATAAAAGTACCACCAGGGCACGCCATTGACGGCCGAGACCACCGCGGTGTCGGGTCCGAGCAACGGCTGCATGCTGTCCACGACGCGGGGGACGGAGTGGGCCTTCAGCGTCACGATCACATAGTCCTGGGGGCCGACCTCGGAGGGATCCTCGGTGCAGTGCGGGTGGGCGACGCGTTCTTCATCGCCGATCAGCAGTTTCAATCCGTTGGCCCGCATCGCGGCCAGATGCGGGCCGCGCGCGATCAGTGTCACGTCCTGTCCGGCCAGGGCGAGATGAACCCCCAAAGAGCCGCCGATGGCGCCGGCACCATAGATACAGATCCGCATCAGCCCAACCCCAGTTTCTCGGCCAGACCGATGCGTTGCAGCTTACCCGTGGGACCCTTCGGGATCTCTTCGAGGAACAAGACCTTGCGAGGCACCTTGAAGTCCGCGAGGCGAGCAGCCGCGAAGTCGCGGATAGCGCGCTCGTTCGCCTCCTGGCCCTCGCGCAACACCACGGCTGCGGCCACATCCTCGCCGAGCTTCGGGTGCGGCATCGCGAAGGTCACGACCTGCTGAACCGCCGGATGGTCCATGAGCACGTCGTCGACCTCCCGTGGAGAGATCTTCTCGCCACCGCGGTTGATGATCTCTTTCAGACGCCCGGTGATGGTCAGATAGCCCTCGTCGTCCATAACTCCCTGGTCGCCGGTGCGGAACCAGCCGTTGGTGAAATTCTCGGCATTGGCCTTTGGATTGTTCTCGTAACCCGGCGTCACATTCTCGCCCCGGATGACGATCTCGCCCACCGAGCCCTGCGGCAGCAGTTCTCCCTCAGCGCTCATGACCCCGACCTCAGGTCCGGCGGCAACGCCAACGGTGCCGGGCTTGCGCGGAGTCGGCGGCAGCGGGTTGCAGGTCATCTGGTGGGCCGCCTCCGTCATGGCATAGGCCTCGACCACCGGGGCGCCGAAGGTCTCTTCCAGCGTATGCATCACCTGCGGCGGCAGCGACGACGACGAGGAGCGAATGAACCGCAGATTCGCCGCCTCGACGATCGCTTTACTGCGCGCGGCGCGGGGCAGGATGGCCTGATGCATCGTGGGTACCGCCGTGTACCAACTGGGCTTGGCCTCATCGAGCCAGCCGAAGAACTTCAGCGCGTTGAAACCCGGTGTGCAGAAAACGCCGGCACCGACGCGCAGCGACGATAGGATCGCCGCCATGAGACCGTGGATATGGAACAGCGGCATCACATTCATGCAGCGATCATTGGCGGTCAGCGCCAGAGTCGTGCTGATGTTGCGCGCGGACGCGCACAGATTTCGTTGGGTCAGCGGCACGATCTTCGGCCGGGACGTGGTGCCCGACGTATGCAATACGAGCGCGACGTCATCGGGCTCCGTCATGCCCCCGTTCGTTCCTGCCTCCCCGGTGGGCTCGTCCTCGAAACTGAATTGGCCCGCGGCATCGCCGGCGATAATGGGCAAGACAGGGATGCCGAGTTTCCGGGCGGCGGCAACGGCCGGAGACTCGCTGCCTTGCTCGACGACCAGCGCCTTGGACTGCAAGTCAGACAGATAAAACTCGAACTCTTCCAACCGATAGGCGGGATTCAACGGCGCCGTGATTGCGCCGCACGCGACGCTGACAAAGGCCGTTGCCATCTCGGCGCCATTCGGCAGCACGATGGCGACGCGGTCGCTGCGGCCGATACCGCGCGCATTCAATGCCGCGACGGTCTGCTCCGCCTGGGCACGCAGGCCCGCGAAGCTCAGCGACGGTCGCTCCGGTGCCAGGATGGCAACGGCGTCCTTGTCGCCCGCCGCGAGAAGTTCGAAAACAGTGGTGGCTTCAGCCATGGATACTCATCTCCATAAGAAGAGGTTCAATGCGCCCAGGGAAACGCCGATCCATCGCATTTCCCGCGCAGGCACGTGCTGGCAGTTGGTCGCTGAAGGCAATCACCGGGAAATGCTCTGATCTGCGGCGCGGCTCCGACGCTTTTTCAACGCCTTCAAGACCGGCAGCAGGAACAGCAGCGCGGCGATGGCGATAATGGTCCCCGAGATAGGACGGGTGACGAAGATCGCCGGATCACCCTGCGCGAGCAGCAATGACTGCCGCATCGAGGTCTCCGCCAAGGGTCCGAGAACGATGGCCAGCACCGCGGGCGCCATCGGGTAGTCGAGCTTACGCATCAAATAGCCGCCCACCCCGAATCCGAACATTAACCAGACGTCATGCATGTCCTGGGTCGGCGCATAACCACCGACCACGCAGAGGATGAAGATGATCGGCACAAGGATGGTAAAGGGCATCTTCAACACCCGAACGAACATCGGAATGAAGGCGATGTTCACCAGCACCGCGACCAGATTCGCGACATAGAGACTCGCGATCAGACCCCAGACGAACTCCTGGTGGTCGACGAACAGTCGCGGACCGGGCTCCAGCCCCCAAATGACCATGCCGCCGAGTAGGATCGCCGTGGTCGGCGACCCGGGGATACCGAGTGTGAGCATGGGCAGCATCGAGCCGGCGCTGGCGGCATGGTTCGCACACTCCGGTGCCACGACGCCGTTGATATGGCCCTTGCCGTAAGTCTCGGGATTCTGGGCATGGTCTTTGACATGCCGTAGGCCATCAGCGAGCCGGGTGTCGCGCCCGCGGCCGGCAGTATGCCGACAAAGTAACCGAGTATCGAACGGTTGAACATCGTCTTCAGACTGTACATCAAGGTCTTCAATGTCGCGCCGATGTGCCGCAAGAAAACCTTGACCTGGGACACGTTGAACTCGCCGCGGCTCGATTCGATGGTCCACAGCATCTCGCCGATGCCGCAGATACCGATGGCCCGCACAAGAAAGTTGATGCCGTGCATATAGCCCGACACGTCACCGAAGATCAGGCGCGGCTCGCCACTCACCACATCCAACCCGACGGCGCTCAGAACCAGGCCGAGGAAGCAAGGCGAGCGCGTATAAATTTAATCTTGGTCAATCGGTTGCGGCATGATAGCGAGAAACTATCTAAGGAGTTTCTCATGTCGACCCGCTTCATCGAACATTTTTCACCGCTTCGCGATCCTCGGGTTGAGCGCAACCAGCGCTATGCGTTGATGGAAATCCTGCTGTTGGCCGTCTGTGCCATGCTCAGCGCAGCGGAAGGTTGGGAGGCGATGGAAGCGTTTGGGAAGGCAAAACTGGATTGACTGCGCCAGTTTGCGCCGTTCGCTAACGGCGTGCCCCCGCACGATCGCATTGCCGCGGTGATCTCGCGGCTGAACCCGAAGACGTTTCAGGCGTGCTTTTGCAGTTGGACGCGCACGCTGGCCGAGGTCTCCAACGGCGAAGTCGTCGCGCTCGACGGCAAGCAGGTCGAGGCGTTCTTCACCACCGCGCCCGAGGCTGACTTCGCCGATGTTGACGACGACTACACCGAGCAGACCGACAAGGACCACGGGCGCTTGGAAACGCGTCGCTACTGGGTCACCGAGGAACTGAGCACCTTGTCCGACACTGGACGCTGGAACGGACTGCGCAGCATTGGCCTGGTCGAACGTGCGTGCTGGAGCGAGGATCG
>JBATTL010000771.1:0-2534 GCA_049670525.1 Thiohalocapsa sp.
ATGCCAGAGCGCAGCGGTGCCGTGCGACTGCCCGCCGCCGCCTTGCGACAGAGCTACGAGGAGTACTGGGTGCAGCCCGAGGATGGCGCACCGATACGGGTACTGCTGCTCGGCCCGACTGAAGGGCCGGATGGCACCGAGTGGGTTCGCATCAGTGCGCCGGGCATCGCGGCGGGAGATCGGTTTCGGCTGTTCGACAGTCCGCCGTCACTGGGCGATGGAGCAGTTCAGTGACTGGCAAGGCCACAGTGAGCTTTGCACCAAACGCAGAGCCCCGAACCAGTTCGACGGTTTTGCCTCGGTCGCAACATGCGAAAGCCAGAGTGAAATAAACACCGGTGCACGCCCTCGTTCGCTTCACGCTGCGCCAGCAAGTCCTGTTCAACCTGGTGTTCGTTGTGCTGATCTTGATCGGCGCCTTCACGCTCGGAAGCCTGTCGGTCGAGCGCTATCCCGAGGTCAACTTCGGCAAGGTCTTCATCACCACGGTCTATCCCGGTGCGTCGCCGCGTGATGTGGAGACGCTGGTGACGCTGAAACTCGAGGAGGCGCTCGAGGGACTGGACGAGGTGGAGCTGATCCGCGCCAGTTCGGTGCGGGAGCGCTCGACGATCACGGTCAAGTTCACCGAGGATCGGGACTACCAGCGACTGTACGACGACCTGCGCTTTCGTGTGCTGAGCGTCGTGGATGAGCTGCCGGCTGCTGTCGAACCACCGCGGTTCGATCTGATAACGACGCGCGACTGGTTGCCGGTGGTTTCGGTGAACCTGGTTGGCGAGCGCTCCAACCGGGCGCTGACGCTGATCGCCGAGGAGCTCAAGTTGCCCCTGTCGCGGATCCTGGGTGTCGCCGAGGCCAAGCTCGTTGGCGAGCAGGTGCGCGAGTTCCAGATCGCACTGGACCCGGACAAGTTGCGCCGGCATGGGGTCAGCTTCGAGGCCGTGGCCGCGGCGCTGCAGGACGCCAATCTGATCATCCCGGCGGGCGATTACGCCGATGTCTCCGGCGAATACGTCGTGCGCGTGGATGAGCGCTTTCGTAGTCGTGCCCAAGTGGTCGCCACCGTGGTTCGCCGCGATGGTGACGGCTCGTTCGTCACCGTCGCGGACCTGATCGCTGATGCCGGTCTGGGCTACCGCGATGCGCACCTGATCAACAGCGTCGATGGAATGGACACGGTTGCGGTGCAGGTGCTGAAGAACTCCGACGGCAACGCCCTAAAGATTATCGACGCGGTGCGGGCAGTCCTTGACGAGGCGTCGCCGATGCTCGCCCGCGAGCGGGTTGATGTGGTGCTGACCCAAGACTCCAGCGTCTATATCGAGGCGTCCCTGTCCACGCTTGGCTGGAACATGATCTTCGGCGTGTCGCTCGTGAGCCTGGTGCTTTGGTGGTTCATGGGGCTGCGCAACGCGGGCTTGGTCACCATTGGCATCCCGTTTTCCTTCCTGGTCACGATGATCCTGATGTGGATCAGTGGCCACTCACTGAACGAGGTCTCGCTGTTCGCCTTCGTGCTGGTG
Source organism: Thiohalocapsa sp. (assembly GCA_049670525.1). Lineage (GTDB taxonomy): Bacteria > Pseudomonadota > Gammaproteobacteria > Chromatiales > Chromatiaceae > Thiohalocapsa. The sequence goes on from JBATTL010000771.1 coordinate 1,527, forward strand.
TCGGGAATCATCGTCGATGATGCGATCGTCGTTGTCGAGAACATTTACCGGCACAGCCAGGACGGCGAACCATTGCACGATGCCATTATCAACGGCACCGCCGAGGTCATGCTGCCGGTGGTTTCGGCGACGGCGACAACGGTCGCAGCCTTTCTGCCGATGCTGCTCATGACCGGTTCCACCGGTGAGTTCTTCGCTCAGATCCCAACGGCGGTCACATTCGCCATAATCGCTTCGCTGTTCGAGTGCCTGTTCGTCTTGCCATTGCACTACCTGGGCTTTGGGCCGCGGCCGCGAGTTGGGGGTGATGCCGCACCGTCGCGGCGGCGCGACAATTGGTTGCTCGGCGCGAGCCGCGCTGCCATGGAACGCGTGGTGGCGGTGACTCTGCGTTGGCGCTGGACCAGTTTGGGGCTGGTGCTGGTCGCCTTCATCGCCTCGGTGGCCGTGCTCGGGCTCTCCGTGACAGGCGTTGCACCGCTGGTGCGCATCAAGTTCTTCCCCGACGATTACAATATCTACTACGCGTTCGTCGAGGGCTCCGCGGACACGCCGCTGGCGCACACAGATACAAGGGTCCGCGACATCGCGCGCACGATCATGGCCGACGGGCCGACCTATGCAGGCTCTGCCACCGGTTTCGCCGGAATGGTTCTCAATGAGGACTACGAGCAGATCATGAGTCATCACCTCGGGACAGTCATGGTCGCGTTACCCAAGGCCGGCGAGCGCGGCTTCGACGATCCGATCGCGTTCCTGGAGGACATGCGCGAGCGGTTGGTCGAACTGCACGGCGGTGATGGTTTCAGGATTCGGGTACGTGCCGAAAAGGACGGCCCGCCGGCGGGCAAGGATGTGAATATCCAGGTGGTGGGCAGCGACGAGGTGGCTGTCGCCGGTCTTGCCGACAGCCTGGCAGCGGCTATGCGCGCGGACGCGGCGATCGGTCCTCATTTGGTCCAGCTCGATGACGGCGAGAAGACCCCGGCCCGAGTGATCCGCCTGGAG
>JBATTL010000772.1:0-1608 GCA_049670525.1 Thiohalocapsa sp.
GAGGCAAACGGCCTACCGAATGAGGTTCCAAAGACACAAGAGCCCGCGATCGGCTGGAGCTTGCAGAATCTCGACCCGGAGCAGCGGCAGCGCGTGATGCGCTTCTCCACGTTCGTGAACGGCGGCATTCCGCAGGAATATCTGAACGTAGAGAACACCGTAGGCTACACGGTGCGCGCCATTGCCGAGGGCGGGCCGCTCTACCAGGCGCATTGCCAGAGCTGTCATGGCGTGACGGGTTTGGGCAACGGCGATCTCGCTTATGCGCTGAAGCCATCGCCGGCGCTGCTCGCCTACATGGTCCAGCAGCCGGTCGCGGTCGATCACTACCTCCTGTGGAGCATTGCTGAAGGGGGCGAGCAGTTCGGGACCTCCATGCCCGCGTTCAAGAACAGGCTGTCACAAGAGCAGATCTTTCAGATCGTGGCCTATTTGCGCGCGGGTTTCCCGGACCTCGATGATGGCAAGACGCCGGCCGCACCTGGAACTCCGGGTGCTGCGAAGACCGACGAGCCGGACCCCAAGACACACACCATCGACTGACGAGGGGATACGTCGCGCGGGGCTTCGATGCTCTAGACTTCGACGGACGCTCTCGACGTCGTCGCCTTGACGCCCCATTGGTATAGACTCCGGCTGTGAGGGTCTCTCTGCGCCAATTCTTTCTGTATGCGGTTGCCGCGCTCGCGGCGGTCACGGCCGCGGCACATGCGTTTACGGTCCCTGCGTTTGCGGAAGGAGACGCGCACTCACCCTGCACAGAGGACGCCATGCTGGTATTCGATGCCTCAGGCTCGATGTCGGGCAACGGTTGGGGGTATGGCAGCGAGAATCCGACAGCGGTCAGCCGCATCGACAAGGTGCGACACGCACTCGCCAAGATCCTTCCCCGGGTTGCGCGCATGCGCCGCGTGGGGCTGATTACCTATGGCCCCGGGCCTTACCAACAATGCAATGTCCAGCTCGACTTAAGACCGGTGCCGAATGCGGCGGGCCCGATTCTCGATACGGTGCGCAGGCTGACACCGGCCGGTCAAACGCCGCTGACCGAAGCCGTCGCGCAAGCTGCCGAGGTTCTCGACTACCGGGCGAAGCCCGGCCTCATTGTCGTGCTCACGGACGGAGAGGAGACATGTCGCGGCAAGCCGTGTGAACTCGGCAAAGAGCTTCATGCGCAAGCGTTTCAGCTGACAGTCCACGTCATAGGTCTGCGCGTGAAGGGGTTCACCTGGACGGGCGAGCAGAGCATTTTCGAGACGCAGTGCCTTGCCGAAGAAAATGGCGGGCTCTACGTCGCCGTGGATACGCAGAAGGAGTTGGTGGACGCGCTCGAAAAGACGCTCGGCTGCCCGATGCTGACTGAGGCCGCTTGCGTTGATCCGTCCTAATCCCGTTCGCGGATGCGGAAGGGGAGCCCACCCTTGGGGCTCAGCGTCACGGTTGCGTGGATCTTCGCAGGGATGGGCCCAACATATTCAGGCGTGAAGCGGCGCAGCAGCTGTACCAGGGCCAGTGTGTTCTCGATTTGCGACAGGGCCCCGCCGATGCAGGCGCGCTTTCCGGCTGCGAAGGGGAGGTAGGAATACTTCACCCGCTTCTTGGCCCGCT
>JBATTL010000773.1:0-7496 GCA_049670525.1 Thiohalocapsa sp.
GGTTTACGTTGGCGCCAACGACGGCATGCTCCACGCTTTCGCCGCGGTCGACGGCGCCGAGCTTTTCGCCTACGTACCCGAGAGCGCTTACGCTGACCTGTCCGACTTGACGGATCCGACCTACGGCGCCGGCACCCCGAAGCGCGCTTTCGTGGACGGTCCCTTGGCCTGGGCCGACGCCAAGTTCACCGACACCCGGGACAATGCCGGCTGGAAAACCGTGTTGGTCGGGAGCTTCGGCCTCGGTGCCCAGGGCGTCTACGCGCTGAACATCACCGACCCCGCGGCGATCTCGGAGGCTACGCCGGCGGATTTGCCGCTTTGGGAGTTCAACGACAGTTCCGGCAGTGACGACGACGATGGAGCGTTGGATGGCCGCGATATGGGTTACAGCTTGGCACCGCCGGCCATCGTGCGCATCGACGGCGATCTCGCAGACAGCAGCGAACCCGTTTGGGTGGCCCTGGTCAGCAACGGCTACAACAACACCAATGAAGTTGGCGAGGTAGCCGGCTATTGCCGCGACGGTGACCGAAACACAAACTGCACCGTCAGCCAAACCGGCAACGCCGTGCTCTATGTCCTCAGGATGGGCGATGCGAACGCAAAGCGTATCCTCGGCAAGATGGATACGGGGCAGGGATTCTGCCAGGATCGACGCGTGACGGGTGCGACGCCGCGTTCCGGTAGCACCTGTCCCGCGAGCGAGCAAGGCCGCACCAACGCCCTTGGGCCGGTCACGGCAGTGGACGTCGATGGGGACCTTATCGCGGACATGGCCTACGCTGGTGATCTGTTCGGCAATCTATGGCGTTTCGACCTCGTCGACATCAAGAATTCGCCCAGTTTGCTTTTCAGGTCAGTGGACGGCGCCGGAAGCCCGCAATCTATCACCTCGAAAGTGGTAGTCAAACGCCATCCCACCGGTATCGGTACGATTGTGCTCTTTGGTACCGGTCAGTATCTAAACGCGGCCGACAAGTCCGATACGCAGGTCCAGAGCTTCTATGGCATCTGGGACGACCATGGTCAGGTCTTCATGGGCGCGGATGGGGGCTTTGATGTCCCGAGTCGGACCGGTGGTGATCTGCGGATGCAGCAGTTCGGTGCGGAGGCGACGGTGAATGATGCCGGTGGCGCCCTCGCAAGTCTTGGCCGCACGAGTAGCGACAACCCCATCGATTGGTCCGCGGATGGTCATCGGGGCTGGTACATCGACCTAAAACTGGCCGATGGTGATGCCGAAGGAGAACGTGTTGTCATTGCGCCCGACGTTCGGGGTAACCGGGTCGTTTTTGTCTCGATGATCCCGGAAGCCTGCTGTAGTTCCGGTGGCGTGAGCTGGATCACCGCATTGGATGCCAATGACGGCAGCCGGTTGACGTTCTCGCCATTCGACTACGATTTGGACGGTGGCTTCGACACGGGGGATTTGCTGGATGCCGGTGAAGATGTCCCCGCGGTCCCCGGCAGTAGTATCCGGATGTTGACCGATGGCGGGACCGGCATTTACTCGGCGCCGACACAGCTTGGATTGGGCGGCGGCAAGATGCAAAGCATCGTGTCGGATTCAGAGGGTGATCTGTTCCGGCTTCGGGAATCCACCGCGCTGGATTGGCGCAACTGGCTCCAGTTGCAATAAAGTTGTGCAAGGCCTGAACCCGGCACGGACAGCTGTCGCGCGCCGCTTGTGCACTAGCCCCTGAAGCAGGTGGGCGGCTGACAATAGAGGGATGGACACCAATGGAGGATGCGATTCGGGATCGGGATCGGTCGGCGCGGGTTGCCGGCGCGTTTCTGGCTTGCGCACGGCCGTTCAGCGGTTCATCGGCCGGTCGAGGATCACGTCTCGAGTTGCATTCGCACCAGTGCCACCGGCAGTCGGGTGTCAATCTGGTCGAATTGATGATCACGGTCGCGATCGTGGGCATCCTGGCTGCGGTCGCTTATCCAACCTATACCAACCAGGTGGTCACGGCCCGCCGTGCCGAGATTCAGACCGAGCTGGTGGCGCTCGCCCAGTTCATGGAGCGTATCTATACGGAGACCGGTTGCTATAACCCGGGTACGGATATGGACTGCAGTGCCGGAACCTCTGCAGCGCCCGATATCAGCGGCGCGGATGACAGCTTTGACTATTACGGTATCGCCTTTTCCGGCGCCGTGACTGCCAACAGTTTCCTGATTCAGGCGACTCCCACCACCGGCACGTCGCAGGGCGGGGACGGCGCTTTGCGAATCAGTCATTTGGGTCAGCGGTTCTGGGACGAAAATAACGATGGCGATGTCAGCGATGCGAATGAAGATGACTGGGTGCGCAATTGATCAGCCCATCGAGGACGCATCGGCCCCCAGCATGTAGCTATGAGCGCCGATTCGTCGAGGTCGAGGTCGAGGCTTGAGTACGGACGTCATCGTGTTTGGGCAGGGACCGAAGGAAACGCGATTGGTCATTAGGTGGTGGGCCGTCTAGGATTCGAACCTAGGACCAAGGGATTATGAGTCCCCTGCTCTAACCGCTGAGCTAACGGCCCTGAATCGACAGGCAATCCCCACGGACCGTTGGGGTCATAATCTTGTCTCCCGACTCGGGATCAGTCTGAATCGAGGAAGCTGCGCAATTTCTCCGACCGGGTCGGATGGCGCAGCTTGCGTAGGGCCTTGGCCTCGATTTGGCGGATACGTTCGCGGGTCACGTCAAACTGCTTGCCCACCTCTTCAAGAGTATGATCGGTGTTCATGTCGATACCGAAGCGCATGCGGAGTACTTTGGCCTCGCGCGACGTGAGGCTGGCGAGCATGTTTTGGGTGGCCTCACGGAGACCCTCCGCAGTCGCGGAGTCCACCGGCGAGATCACGCCGGCGTCTTCGATGAAATCGCCGAGATGGGAGTCCTCGTCGTCACCGATCGGGGTCTCCATGGAGATCGGCTCCTTGGCAATCTTGAGAACCTTGCGGACCTTTTCCTCGGGCATCTCCATGCGCTCGGACAGCTCTTCCGGTGTCGCCTCGCGTCCCATCTCCTGAATCATCTGGCGCGAGATACGATTGAGCTTATTGATGGTCTCGATCATATGCACCGGAATACGGATGGTCCGCGCCTGGTCGGCGATGGACCGCGTGATGGCCTGGCGAATCCACCAGGTGGCGTAGGTGGAGAACTTGTAACCACGCCGGTATTCGAACTTGTCCACCGCCTTCATCAGGCCGATGTTGCCCTCCTGGATCAAGTCCAGGAACTGCAAGCCGCGGTTGGTGTACTTCTTGGCGATCGAGATCACGAGTCGGAGATTGGCCTCGACCATCTCCTTTTTGGCGCGGCGGGCCTTGGCCTCGCCGATGGACATCTTGCGGTTGATCTCTTTGATCTCGCCGATGGTGAGGACGTTTTCGCGCTCCAAATCCTGGAGCCGTCGCTGGGCACGACGGACCTCGCTCTGTACCTCCGCCAGGCGGGCGGCATAGGGCTTGCCGGTGTCGATTTGCTCACGCATCCAATCCGGGTTGGTCTCGTTGTCCGGGAAGGAGTTGATGAATTCCTTGCGCGGCATGCCGGCGCTCTCGATGCAGAGGCTCATGATCAGCCGTTCTTGTCCGCGGATGCGCGCGATGGTCCCCCGCAGCATCTCGACCAGTGCATTGAAGACGTTGGCGACGAGCTTAAACTGGAGGAAATCCTCGGAGACGAGGGCCATAGCGGCACGGGAGCGCTCGTCGTCGCGGCCGTGCTCCTTGAGCAGCGTAACGAACTCGGCGAAGTGCTCACGCAACGACAGCACGCGTCGTGCCACCTCCTCGGGGTCGGGGCCGGTGTCGACGACCTCCTCCTCTTCAGTGTCATTGGTGGCGTTGGCGGCGTTATTTGCGGCGGGTTTGGCCGGTGGAGGTGGTGGTTCGTCGTCGCCGTCGGTGAAACCGGAGATGGCGTCGGATAGGCGCCGCTCCTCTTTCTCCACCTGCGCGAAGATATCGAGTAGGCCGCCGACCGCACGTGGATAGATCGACAGTGCCGCGAGCACCTGGTTGAGCCCGTCCTCAATACGCTTTGCGATGCGCAGCTCGCCCTCGCGGGTCAGTAGCTCGACGGTGCCCATTTCGCGCATGTACATCCGCACCGGGTCAGTGGTGCGTCCGAACTCGCTATCGACGGAAGCCAGTGCCGCCGCCGCCGCCTCGGCAGCCTCATCGTCCGCCACCGCGGAGTCGTTGCTGAGTGAGTCGATTTCGGCCGGAGCGGTCTCGTGCCCCGTGAAGCCCATGTCGTTGATCATGCGCACGATGTCTTCGATCTGCTCGGGCTCGATAATGCCGTCGGGCAGGTGGTCGTTGACCTCGGTGTAGGTCAAGAAGCCCTGCTCTTTGCCCTTGGCGATCAGTTGTTTGAGCTGAGAGGCTTGCTGCTGTTCTTGATCCATGCGGATACCTGCTCGGCGAACGGGGTGTTCGTTGGTAGATGGGGGCGGATAAGTCAACTTCCCAGGATAGCAGGCGATAGGTTTGTTGTCTATCCGTGGAAGTATTATGTGGGGTCGTTGCCATTCCTGATCACAGCAGGCTCGGTAGGCTCGTCGCCTGAAATCGAGGCGCGCCCGCTCTGAATCATCCGCCAGCGCCGATCGTGCTCCGCCTCTCGATTCATGCGCTGCGCTTCTCGGTTCATGCTGGCAAGCACCCCGAGAAACTCAGCCTCCCTTCCTTCCGATGGAATATGGGCAATCAGTCCGGAATCCGAGAGTCGTCGAATGACCTGCTCGTGCTCTTGGTCGCGCCAGCGCTCGCATAGGGTCGCCGTGGTGAGGCCCGGATAGGCGCACGCGATGTCGATGACCTCGCGCAGCAGCGGTACTCCGGGGTTGTCGAGGGACTGCCAGTCTGTGGGTTGCTCCGTGGCGCGTCGCGCCAGGGCTGGTTGGTCCAGCAGCAGTGCCAAAGCGCAACGCAGGGGTGTCAGCGGCTGCGTGCGTCCCGCGTGCCTTCGGCCTGCGCCAGGTGGCGATGGTCGCCGTCGACCTGCTTGGCCGCCAAGCCCTACAAGCACGGCCAGACGCTTTTCCAGCAGGCCGCGGAACGTGCTGGCGGGCATGGTCTGGATCAACGCCCGGGCATCCGTGTCGAGCTTCGCGCGACCCTCGGCGCTGGCCAGGTCCAGATCGTCGGTGAGGTGTCGAAACAGATAATCCGAGAGTAGCGCCGCATCGGCTATGCGCCGCTCGAAGCCTTCGCGTCCCTCCGCTCGCACCAGGCTGTCCGGATCCTCGCCGTCGGGCAGGAACAGAAAGCGGATAGGCTGTTGCCCGGTGGCAAGTGGCAGCGCCGTCTGCACCGCCTTCCATGCGGCCTCACGGCCGGCGCGGTCGCCATCGAAACAAAACACCAATTCGGGGGCGCCGCGCAGCAGACGTTTGATGTGTTCCGGGGTCGTGGCGGTTCCGAGGGTGGCAACGGCATAGGGGATGTCGTATTGGGCTAGGGCGATCACATCCATATAGCCTTCTACAACCAATAACCGCGCCGGACGGCGAGCGGCCTGTTGCGCCTGGTACAGACCGTAGAGCTCTCGACCCTTGTGAAAGACTGGTGTCTCCGGCGAATTCAGGTACTTGGGCTCGCCTGCGTCGAGTACGCGACCACCGAAGCCGATGACCCGGCCGCGGCGGTCGCGAATCGGAAACATGATGCGATCGCGGAACCGGTCGTAGCGTCGATCGTCGCGCTCGGCGAGCAGACCAGCGGTTATCAGTTGTTGTTGGTCGCCATGGTCCCCGCCAAGGGTATGCCGTAAGAAGTCCCAGCCCGGCGGTGCATAGCCGATGTCAAATTGCTTGACGATCTCGCCGCTGAGACCGCGGTTCTTCAGGTATATGATGGCTCGCGGTGCGTCCTTGTGTTCGCGCAGCTGCTGGCTGTAGAGCTCGGCGGCGCGCTCCATGATTGCGTAGAGCGGCGTCGGGTCTGGACCTTGCGGTGAGAAATGGTTGGCGGCGGGGAGTTCCAGGCCGGCCTGTTGGGCCAATTCCTCGACCGCCTCGGGATAGCTCAGGCGGTCAAATTCGATCAGGAAGTCGATTGCGTTACCGTGGGCGCCACAGCCGAAGCAATGGTAGAACTGTTTGTCGGCGCTGACGGTGAAAGACGGGGTTTTCTCGTTATGGAATGGGCAGCAGGCGGAAAACTCTTTACCCGCCTTCTTCAGCTGTACACGCAGTCCGACGATGTCGACGACATCGATTCGCGCCAGCAGGCGCTCTTTGAATTCTGGGGTGATGCGGCCGATCATGCCGGGCGCGATGCGTAATCGCCGCGGCTGGCAGTCAGCCCGCCAGACGCGTCTTGACCTGTTTGCTGACCGCGGCCATGTCTGCGCGACCCTGTAGTGCAGGCTTCAGGATGCCCATCACCTTGCCCATATCCTGCATTGCGGTAGCGCCAGTGGAGCTCAAGGCATCGGTGATCAGTCCTTCGATCTCGGCGCCCGACAGCGCTGCGGGCATGAATTGCTGGCAAACACCGACCTCAAAGCGCTCCTTGGCTGCGAGATCTTCACGACCGGCCTGCTCAAACTGCGCAATGGAATCGCGGCGTTGCTTGAGCATCTTGTCGAGCACGGCCAAGACCTGGGTGTCATCGAGTTCAATGCGCTCGTCGACCTCGCGCTGCTTAATTGCAGCGTTGATCAGACGAATGACACCGAGACGCTCCTTGTCGCCTGACTTCATCGCGGCCTTCATGTCGTCTTGCAGGCGTGATTTCAGCATGATCTCTAGAACGTCGTCGTCTTGGTGAGACCGGATGGGGGAAGAACGCGCGTCCCTGGTGCCCGACTGCCTCCGAGTCAGTCGTGTGCCGCAATTCTCAGCGATGCACTAAAATGGACGTTCCCAGCGCCGAGCTTCGCGGGACAGCTTCTTATGATGACGCTTGACCGCAGCAGCCTTTTTGCGCTTACGCTCGGCGGTGGGCTTCTCGTAGAACTCGCGGCGACGCACCTCGGCGAGGACGCCGGCCTTCTCGCAGGAGCGCTTGAAGCGGCGCAGGGCGACTTCGAACGGCTCGTTCTCTTTTACACGAACGCTAGGCATGAAGGGTCCTTGTTGTTTCTCCGCTAGGCGGTTTGGTGACAGGTAATCAGTAAGTATACGGTTGCGAATATAACTGTTGCAACCTGTGCGATGTTCGAAACGCTCCGCCTGTTATGCTTCGTCCCTCACCGAGGGCATGAACTTCCCAGCGAACATGCCCCTCACTTCAATCTTCAGGAACACGCCATGCGGGTCCTTGGCATCGAGACCTCCTGCGATGAGACCGGCATTGCCGTCTATGACGGCGACCGGGGCCTTCTTGCGCACGCGGTGTACAGTCAGATCGATTTGCATGCGCGTTATGGCGGCGTTGTCCCTGAACTCGCCTCTCGCGATCATGTTCGCAAACTGCTGCCGCTGACCCGTCAGGTGTTGGCGGAGGCGGCGCTCGACGAATCCGCTATCGACGGGGTCGCC
>JBATTL010000774.1:0-17325 GCA_049670525.1 Thiohalocapsa sp.
TCGCTGAGCCAGCAGCAATCCGAGCAACCCAAGAAGCAGCACCGTCGACAGCAAGGAGATCCAACCGCTTCCGTGAGCATGGACGGGAGCAGCTGCCGCGGACATTGGGAGCACACGGTCAAAGAGCACGCCGAACAGCAGGCTCATCACCACAACAGTGCCCAGGTACAAGCCGAGTACTCGCCCCCCCAGTGCACGATAGACCGCGCCGATGGTGGCGATATTGGTGGCAGGGCCTGCCATCAGGAACACCAGAGCCGACCCAGCCGGCATCCCAGCCGCTATCAATGATGCCGCGATCGGCACCGACGCGGTCGTGCAAACGTACAACGGCAGGGAAATGGCAAGAACCACGAGCATGCCGACGAGCCCTTGAGCCCATACCCGACCGGTGAAAAAGTCCGGCGGCGTCAAGGTCGTCAGTAACGCCGCCGCCAGCACCCCCGCGATGAGCCAAAGATCAATGGCCGCGAGCAGGTCAAAAACCGCGTAGCGTACCGCCGCAACCAGTCCCACATCCCGCTCACCGCTATCGGAAGCCAACAGGACCGCCTCCGCAGACTCGGGATCCGGGGGCACGTAACGATTGACCAGCGCGCCGCCCGCAAGACCGGTGACGAAGGCCGCTGCCAGTTTGAACAGCGCGAATGGCCAACCCAGAAATGCCGCGCTGACCAGAATCGAGTCGACACCAGTCTGGGGTGTGCTGATCATGAAGGACGTGGTGGCCCCAGGTGAGGCGCCCTCTTTCCTCAAGCCCAGCGCCGCTGGGATCACACCGCAGGAACAAAGCGGCAGCGGCACCCCAAGCAGCGAGGCCCGCGTAACACTCGCCATGTTCGGCCGATTTAACCCGCGGTGGATTAAGCCGGCGGGCAGGTAGACATGCATCAAACCGGCAATGAACAGGCCGAGCAATAGGGACGGGGATAACTCCAACAAGATCTGCCACAGCTCGATCAGGTATTGCTGCATCATGCTCAAAACCCCGGCGGCGTCCGCAAGATAACGACAGCTCGGATCAAAAAACGAACGCCGCGTCGAACGCGGCGTGCGTGCTTTATCTGGGACCTGGGGCAGGCCGGCGACGGCGTCTTGGCGCCACCGGACATATCGCGCTCCTCGTCCTGCCGGCTCCTAGTCGATATTGCCCTTATCGTGCTGGTCGACCAGGTAACCGCCAAGTGCACCCACACCGGCACCAATCAGCGCCCCCGCGCCAGCATCGGCGCTCAGCGAGCCGATTAAGGCACCGCCGGCGGCACCCATTAACGCCCCGCTGCCAGCCCGCTCACCGGTGGTCGTACCACAGCCGTTGAGCGCCGCCAAGCTGGCGGACAGAACCAAAAAGATTGCGAACTTTCTCATCTGGATAACTCCTGCTATGTGCCCGCATGAATTCGGCGAGCATTTCATCATTGATTCCGATCGAGCGGACGAAGGTCGGCCCCTTACTTGCAGGGGTATTTAGCCGCCAACGCCCGCACCAAACCGACCACCGGCAACTCGCCCATCAGGGTCTTGTTGCCCGAGTTCGCCTCGGCCCAGCTCAGAAACGCTCGTCGTCCGTCGCCGATGGTGGCCGTGTCCGAGTAGCAGACAAGTCGCTTCATGCGTTTTCGGTCGGATACGGCATCGTGATACTGCATCGTGGCCTCGATGAACGCCCGACAAGCAAAAACGGCCGGAATGTGCTCCGGATTGTCTGAACTCGTCGAGCAGACCTGGTAGAGGTCTTCCGTCGTGTCGAAATTGAAATCCTCGTCCTGCGCCGCGAATGGCGTCGCGGACAGGCCAAGTCCCAAAACACCGGCAATCAGGCTGGAAGTGATAGAAAGACTGACTCGCATCAACATTATCCTCGTCGTGGTATGTGAGCAGCGCGGACCAAAGGTTCGGCCAGACACTCGCTGTCGCTGGATCGCATATTTGGCGATCGCGGCGTCTGATTCTAGCAGCCGTGATCGCCGCTGGGGATAGGACGGAAGTCGAGTCTCCGCTACCCCACACCGTTCAAGCGCCGCTTTCGTCAAATCAAACCTTCGGAAAACAGGCTTCGAGCCCGTCCGCCAAGGTCGGGTAACGCAACTGAACGCGAAGTTCAGTCAGCATGCGGCGACTGCTGAGCCGCCGCGATTCACGGAGATATGAGAGCATGCCGGCAGACACCTTCCCAGGGGCATCCGCAAGTGAGATTTCGGGCGGCCGAGGCAACCCCGCGGCATCCGCCACGCGGCAGAAATAGTCTGTCATCGTGCTCGGGCTGCCGTCGCAGACGTTGTACAGCCCGCCATCTGGCGCGGCGTCCATCGCGACCAAGCAGATGTTCACGAGATCCTTCGCATGAATGCGGTTGGACCAGGGTGCCTCTTGCGTCCGCACCACTGGTTGTCCACTCTCAATTCGCTCCAGGGGCAAGCGGTCGCAGGCGTAGATACCGGCTACGCGCAAAATCACAAGCTCCGCGCCACTGCCGCTGCTCCAGGTTCGCAACTGCCGCTCCGCATCCCATCGCCGCATCGAGCGCTCGGCGACGGGACGAGCCGGCCAGGTCTCGTCTACCCAGGCCCCATCGCAATCGCCGTAGACACCTGTGGTGCTGATATAGACTAGACGCCGCGGGTGGCCATGGCGAGAAAAGGACTCCAACAGCCGTCCCATCGCCAGATCCTGCGTCCCCCGACCCGATGGCGGAGCAAAATGGAACACGCGCCCGCCGGGGCAGCGCAGGCTGCCGAGGTCATCTCGTTCGATATCGAGCCGCAGCGCGTTGGCGCCCAGGGCTGCGACCGCGCGGGCGCTTGCCTCACCGCGGACGATACCGGTAACCGGCTGGCCGCGCTGGATCAATGACGCGGCAACCAGCCGACCAACATATCCACAACCGATAATAATCATTAGGCTCCGGTGCCTCGCAGTTCGAATTCAATAGTACCCGACGCCTCCAAGATCGCTGGGGATTGCCGCCTTTGAGTGGGTATCAGCGTCCGCACATGGTATGGTCACGCGCGCCACCGGCAAGCCATACATGCACTCTATCCGCCCCAAGCAACTAGGTCTTTATGAACTTTGTCATCCGCACTGAACCAGGACAGCACAGCTTCACCGTCGAGCCCGGCCAGACAGTTCTTGAGGCCGCAATCCAGCAGCGTGTCCGCCTACCCTATGGTTGCCGTGACGGAAAATGTGGCAGCTGTTCGTCGGAGCTCTTGAGCGGAGACGTCACCTATCCCTCGGGCAAGACGGCAGCATTGTCGGGACAACCGGCTGAAGCCTGCCTCACCTGCCAAGCTGTACCGAACTCCGACTTGGTGTTGCGCGTATCGGAGCTGGAAACGGCCGCGGACATCGCCGTGCGGACGCTGCCCTGCCGCATCGCGGAGAAACGCATGCTTAACCATGACGTCATTCTGCTGCGCCTCAAGCTTCCGGAGGGCCAGCGCATGCAATTTCTGGCGGGCCAGTATCTTGAGTTCATGTTGGCCGATGGACGCAAGCGGGCCTTTTCAATGGCAAGCGCGCCCCACGATGACGAGCTGATCGAGCTGCATCTGCGCCGCGTGCCTGGTGGCGAATTCACCGACTTTATCTTTGATGAGGTGCAGGAGAAGGCCATCATGCGCATCCAAGCCCCCCTTGGCACCTTCGTGCTGCGTGAGGCGTCGGAACGGCCGATTGTCTTTATCGGTGGCGGAACCGGCTTCGCACCGATCAAGGGCCTGATCGAGCATGCCTTCCATCTCGGGGTCCAGCGACCTATGACGCTGTATTGGGGTGTGCGCTCCAGACGTGACTTGTATCTGGCCGAGTTGCCCGAGCAATGGGTCGCAAAACATGACGAATTCCACTACGTGCCGGTGCTGTCCGAACCGGATCCGGACTGGGAAGGTCGGCAGGGCTTCGTGCACGCGGCAGTACTGGAAGACCACCCTGATATTGAGCGTTTTGATGTGTACATGAGCGGGCCGCCGATCATGGTCGAGGCCGGGCGCAGTGCCTTCGAAGCGCGCGGGCTAAAGATGGACCACATGTTTTCCGACGCCTTCGAGTGGGCAGCGGATAGCCCCAAGCAACAAGGCAGCATCTGAGGCGATCGGCACCGGATCAACACCGGATCAATACCGGATCAACGGGTCGGAGGGCTCGCCAAACGCAGCTCGCTGCGCAACTCGCCAATCAGGGCGCCGAGATCCCGGGTCCGGAGATCGCCAACAGGGTACAGGTCGCCCAAGAACCGCTGGGCCGCCTCGGCGGCGACATCAAGCAGCAGCAGGTCTCCCATATTCAACGCCGCGTCAGCCACCTGGAGTTGGGCCTTAATCAGCAATTTGGCGCTCAGTGGAAACGCTCCTCCCCGCGGCATGGCCTGCGAACCGATACGCGGGCGCTGTGCGCGCCGCGACGGTGGAAGTCTGACGGCCTCCTTCGCGATGGCCGCGAGAAGCCCCCGCAATCGCCGCCGATCGATGCGATCAACTGTTGCTGGCAACGGCCGCCCCGAGACACCGCTATTGCCAATGATCATTCGAGGTCCATGCTGCCTGCCCGACAGCTGGTCTTTTGATACCGCGGCCTCGCCCGCAACCCCGCATCCTGTCAGTTCCGCCTCGCGTCGATCGAGCTCCGCGTGACGCGCGCGCAACCCGGCTTGCGCGTCGCGCACCTGCTCCGCGAGAACGACCTGCCGATGACTCGCCTCATCAATGGACTGACGCAGACGCACCATGCCCACGTGCATGTGGTTCCAGTACATCTGACCGACCGCCACCGCGCCCAGCGCGAGCAGCAACAATGCAGACGAGATCAGTAGAATCGGCCAGAGCCGAGGGCGCGGCACCGGCGGTTGCGCCATCAAACCTTGGCAGGCGCGTTAAGGTGCAGCCGGCATAGCGCATCACAGAGACCGGCATCGCTGGCCTCATCAGCCACCGCGACAACGCGGAAGCCGAGGCGCATCGCGGTTGCCGCGTTTCTTTCGCCGAGAACAGCGAGAGGCAGTCCACGCAACCAGCGGTGCGCCGGTGTTGGCACCATCGCCAAGAGGTTGAGCAGGACCTCGTCACTGGTCGCGGTGATGAATCCCAAGGACTGTTCCCAATCCGGTATTAGCGCGGCCGAATCGGTCACCGGAACCGCGCGGCGATAGACTTCCGCGTAGACGACCTCGGCGCCACGCTGCGCCAGCGTTTCTCCGAGCAATGCGCGTCCGCCTTCGCCACGCACGATCAATACCCGCTTCCCGCCAACCCGCGCCAACGCCGGCAGCGCAAGCAGTGACTCGCTGTCATAGCCGCTCGACGGAACCAAATCGGGTGCCAATCCGGCCTGCTCCATCGCCGTCGCAGTAGCGCGGCCCACGGCGGCCAATTGCGGAACAGGCTCAGCAGTGCCCGACGTGCCGACTAGGACCGCGTGGTCGTCTAGCAGCGCTAGGGCGTAGGACACCGCGTTTCGGCTGATGAAGACCACCAGGTCGCGGGGAGCGGACAGTAATCGACGGGCCGCGTCGGGTTCACGCGCCGGAAGAATCTCAACAGTCGGGAACGCGACCGGCCGTCCGCCCACGGCCTCGATCAGATCGCACAGGCCCCGCGCCTGGGCGGCGGGTCGCGTCACCAGCACCCCGCGCCCACCGAGCGCACAGGGATTGTTCATCCTTCGCGTAACGCCGCCAGGATCTCTTCGGCACCCTGAGCCAGCAGGTCACCGGCAACCGAATCGCCCAGCGACTCGGCATCGGCGATCGGCGCACGTCCCTCGGCGCGCAGCAGTCGGGATCCGTCTGGGGTGCCGACCAACGCGCGAAGATAGAGTTCGCCGGCCTCCTGTACAGCGTGTCCGGCGATGGGCACCTGACAACCTCCCTGGAGTTTGGCATTCATGGCCCGCTCGGCGAATACACGCTGCGCCGTCGCGCTGTGATGCAGCGGTCTGATCAGTTCATGGACACGGTCATCGCCGGTGCGAGACTCGATGCCGATCGCACCCTGTCCAATGGCGGGCAGGCTGTCATCGACGCTGATACAGGCTCGAATACGTTTCCCGAAGCCCAGCCGTTTGAGCCCGGCCGCAGCGAGAATGATGGCGTCGTACTCACCGTCATCGAGCTTGCGGAGTCGGGTGTTGACATTGCCTCGCAGGGGCTCGATGCGCAGGTCTGGCCGTCGTGCGGCAAGCTGGCACTGTCGACGCAGACTTGAGGTGCCAACGCAAGCGCCTTCGGGAAGTGCGTCCAAGCCGTCGAAGCGGTTTGACACAAACGCATCGAGAGGATCCTCCCTATCCATGATGACGGCCAGGTGCAGGCCATCCGGAAAGTCCACGGGCACGTCCTTCATGGAATGCACGGCGATATCCGCATCGCCGGCGAGCATGCCTTGTTCCAGCTCTTTGACGAAAAGGCCCTTGCCGCCGACCTTGGCCAACGGTGCGTCGAGGATCTTGTCGCCGCGCGTGGTCATGCCAACGATCTCAACATTAACCCCGGGGTGCAGGCGGCGCAATTCCGCGCTTACGTGTTCGGCCTGCCACATGGCCAGTGGTGATTTGCGGGTGGCGATACGAATGGTGTCGGTCATCAAGGCTTCCAGGAATGTCTTGCGGGTATTCGGGTAGAGGGGCCGCCGCGTCACCGCCAGCGGAACGAATCGGCAGAATTTGAATTATCGCCCATCACGATGCTGGACAGGACAACATTCCAACGGCAAAGCGACAGCCGCGCCCATTGGCGATGCCTCAGCCGTGCCGAAGAAACCGCCGCACGTCGGGCAGGTGGCGGCGACTCACCGGCAAACGCTCATCGCAGCCGATCAGCACCGCCAAACTCGCCCCATCAGGCCCTTTCTCAAGCCCGACGAGGCATGCGCTCGCCACCAGGGCGTTGCGATGGATGCGCATGAACCGGTCTGAAAATTCTTGCTCCAACGCCTTCAGCGACTCGTCGATAAGCAAACGTCCGCCTTGGTGCCGCACCGTCACATACTTCTGCTCGGCAAGCAGGTAGAGCACTTCCTCCACCGGCACCGTCTGAACGCCGCCGCGATAGTGCGCGCTCAGATGATGACGGCGATTCGGGTCTACGGCCGTCTGGGTGCCCTCCCTTTGGGGTCGGGTCGTCACCGGCAGCCGGCGCAGCGCCTCCAACAACCGTTCGCGCCGCACGGGCTTCACCAGGTAATCCGCGACCTTACGCTCAAAGGCATCCAGCGCGTACTCTGGAAAGGCCGTGACCAGAATCACCGCCGGCGGAGGGTCGAGGCCAGCCAGCCGCTCCGCCACGTCCAACCCGTCGGGGCCTGGCATTCGAACGTCGAGCAATACCAGATCAGCCTGGGTCTCGATACACTTCTCAGCGACCTCCGTTCCATTGGCCGCCTCGCCGACGACCTCATGGCCGTCCTGCAGATCCTCGATCAAACGTCTAAGCCGCTCACGCGCCGGGGCTTCGTCGTCGACTACCAGGATTTTCATCACTGCCTCCGGGTGTAAGGAAAGGCCAGCCTCACCAAGTAGTCACCGTCGACGAGCGACTGCGTCACGCGGGCGACCCCGGGGAACATGGCCTCCATACGCTCCGTCACGTTATCGAGGGCCATTCGATTTCCCCGATGCGGGTTGGCCGTCATCATACGAGGATTGGGAAGCGTATTCCGGATGCTCAGATTGACCATGCCGCGGCGATAGCGCCCGACGATCTGGATGCGCCCCGGTTCAGTGGACGGCTGGATACCATGGTATACCGCATTCTCCACCAACGGCTGAAGGATCAACGGGGGCACCTGCGCTTCACCGGGCAGATCCACGAGATCCCATTGCACCGACATGCGGTCGCCGAGCCGCTGTGCTTCGATATTCAGGTATCGGCGGATCAGCTCCAATTCTTGGTCCAGGCTGGCACTGCTGGCCTCAGTTGTCAGCGATGCGCGGAACAGATCCGCGAGGTCTTCGGTCACCTCTTCGGCAAGCCGCGGATCGGTCTGCGTCAGGCTAGCAATCGTGTTCATGCTGTTGAAGAGGAAATGCGGGCGAATCCGAGCCTGCAATGTCTGAAAGCGCGCATTGGCAACCGCTTCTACCTGCGCACGCCATTGATCATGCAGATAAAGGTAACGCAACATCATCGCGCCGACGATGGCTGAGATCAGTCCGGCGCGTATCAGCAGTCCCCGGGCGCCGTCGTCCGGGAACAGGCCTCCGCTCTCCGCCCAAGGCAGCATCCAGGCAGCGGCATAGGCGGCACCAAGTGCCGAACCAACGACAAGCGCAAGCGCGACACCCACCGATAGCCCCCCGCCGAGCTTGCGCAATGCCCGGCGCAGCAGGCAGAGCAATGTCGCGCTGAGCAATGCGACCACCAACACCAGCAACGACAGTGGCCCAAGCCGAACCCAAAAACTGGACAATGGGCTCGGGGACGCCAGCGTCAGCAGAATCGCAAGCAGTTCGCCATAGAGCACCAAACCCAGCGTCATCGGCAGACTGCAAAAGTCCGGAAACGAATCGCGCACTCTACTCCCGTCGCGCTGCTCGGAAGCCGCGGGACTGGACGGACTTGAGAGAGACGGCGACATGAACCCCCCGCCAGCTTGCGTGTAAACTGAAGCACCGATCGGCGTCTCGCCGCAAGACGGTTTCGACTTCGACCCTTATCCCTGCCCAAATCTAGCAGCTTCAGCGCGCCCATGACTGACTCCACAAATGCCGCCAAGCCCTGGTCCGGCCGCTTCGACGAACCGACTGATGCATTCGTCGAGGCATTCACGGCTTCCGTCGAGTTCGACCGGCGCTTGTACCGCCACGACATCGCTGGCTCCGTCGCCCACGCGCGCATGCTGACGCGCCAGGGCATCCTCACCGGCGAGGAATGCGATGCCATTATCGACGGGCTCGGCCAAATACAGGCGCGTATCGAGGACGGCAGCTTTGAGTGGTCCATCGCGCTCGAAGACGTACACATGAATATCGAGGCTGCGCTCACCGAGATCGTCGGCGACGCGGGCAAACGGCTGCACACCGGCCGCTCGCGCAACGATCAAATCGCAACAGACATTCGTCTTTGGCTGCGTGATGAGATCGACGCGATCAGCGCCGGCATCGACCTGCTCTGTGGGGCGCTTCTGGACCTGGCAGAACGCGAAGTCGACACTATCCTGCCAGGTTTCACGCATCTTCAGGTCGCCCAACCGGTCACCTTCGGTCACCACATGATGGCCTGGGTGGAGATGTTGGATCGCGACGCGGAGCGGCTTGCGGACTGCCGCAAACGAGCCAACGTCATGCCGCTTGGCGCCGCTGCGCTGGCCGGCACCAGTTATCCGCTGGACCGGGCATACACCGCCGAACAACTCGGCTTCGACCGGCCGGCCGAGAACTCACTCGATGCCGTATCGGATCGCGACTTCGCGATCGAATTCAGCGCCGCGGCATCGATCCTGATGATGCACCTGTCTCGCTTCTCCGAGGAGCTGATCATTTGGTCCTCGGCCCAGTTTGGTTTTATCGAACTGTCCGACGCCTTCTGTACCGGGTCGTCGATCATGCCGCAGAAGAAGAATCCGGATGTGCCGGAACTCATCCGCGGCAAGACAGGCAGGATCTTTGGCCACTTGATGGCGCTGCTGACCCTGATGAAGGGCCAGCCGCTGGCGTACAACAAGGACAACCAGGAAGACAAAGAACCGCTGTTCGATACCGCGGACAATCTGCGTGGCTCACTCAAGGTCTTCGCCGACATGATGCGGCACCTGCGCTGCAACCGCGAACGGATGCGTGCTGCCGCCCGCCAAGGCTTCGCGACCGCTACCGATCTCGCGGACTATCTGGTCCGCCGCGGCGTCGCCTTCCGCGACGCCCATGAGATCGTTGGCAAAGCCGTCGCCTTCGCGATCCGCGAGCGACGCGACCTGGCCGAATTAGCGACGGAGGAACTGCGCCAGTTCTCCCCTGCCATCGGCCCGGAAGTCTTCGATGTGCTCGGGCTGGAGGGTTCAGTCGCCGCCCGAGATATTCACGGCGGCACCGCGCCCGAACAGGTAAGAGCTGCCATCAAGCGGCGGCGGCAGCGGCAAATCGCCAGAAATTAGTCACGGACGCCCGCGCCCGCCTCAAGCCGTCGAAACAAGCAGCGCAACCATGGCCGATAGTATTGATGAGCTCAACGCCCGTTTGTTGCGCTTCGCCCGCGAACGTGACTGGGAACAATTCCAGTCGCCGAAGAATCTCGCCATGGCGCTGGCCGGTGAGACCGGAGAATTGCTAGAGCACTTCCAGTGGCTGACGGAGGAACAAAGCGCGAATCTGAGCCCTGATAAGAAGCGGGCTGTAAGCCATGAGCTCGCGGATATTCTGAGCTATCTGGTGCGCCTTTCAGAGCGACTGGAGCTGGACCTACTCGCCGTGACGAACGAGAAAATCGAGATCAATGAGCACCGCTATCCGGCGGACGAGGTTCGAGGTGAAGCACGCCGCGCAAGCGAGTATGAGGACTGACACAACGCCCAAACACTTGCCGCTAATAGCTGTTCTCCGCCACAATCCGGCCTTGCTTCCCAGCGATCGGACAGTCCCGTGGATTCAGCACGGGACCGCCAGCCAGTGATATTGCCAGCCCGCGGCGTGACGACGCCAGGTTCCAGACTTGCTGCCCGATCGACAGTGATTGCCTGAGGCGCCGCAGGCAAGCCCCGTTGTTCCGTCAATCGGCCAATAACACTCCAACTCAATAAAGTTGTTCCCCAGGAGACTCCATGCATCATCCGGTTGTAAGGGCCATTTTTCTTGTCCTGCTCTCCGTCGTTCCATCACTGGTTTTCGCTTCCGAACAATCAACGCGGCTGGACCTGACGACGGAATGGGTCGGTTATGCGGCACTGATTGTCTTCATCCTAGCTTACGCCCTGGTCATGGCCGAAGAGTTCACGCATCTTCGGAAGTCCAAGCCCGTCGTCCTCGCCGCAGGCATCATCTGGCTGATGATCGCTTACTACTATACGACGCACCACGGAGACCCACACGCCGCAGAACAGGCGGTGCACCACAACATCATGGAGTTCGCCGAGCTTTTCCTGTTCCTGCTCGCGGCGATGACCTACATCAATGCGATGGAGGAACGACGGGTATTCGAGGCTCTGCGATCATGGTTGATCCGCAGCGGATACAGCTATCGCAAGCTGTTCTGGATGACCGGTTTTCTGGCCTTCTTCATCTCCCCGATCGCGGACAACTTGACGACCGCATTGCTGATGTGCGCGGTTGTGATGGCAGTGGGCGCAGACAAGCCACGCTTTGTAGCACTTGGCTGCGTCAACATCGTTGTGGCGGCCAACGCCGGTGGCGCGTTCAGTCCCTTCGGCGACATCACGACGTTGATGGTTTGGCAAAAGGGCATCCTCCCGTTCCAGACATTCTTCCTACTGTTCATCCCGTCTCTGGTCAATTACTTGGTACCCGCTTATTTCATGCACCGGGCGGTTCCAGACGAGACGCCCCCGCCCAGCGACGAGGTTGTCAATACCAAACGCGGCGCCAAGCGCATCGTGCTGCTCTTCCTACTGACGATCGCAACTGCGGTTAGCTTTCATAACTTTTACCATCTGCCGCCCGTGCTGGGCATGATGACCGGCTTGGCCTATCTGAAGTTCTTCGGGTATTACCTGAACATGACTGGTGAACTGTCAACGGTCAGAGCGGGGGTAGTGGAAGACTCGATGCCCTTCGATATCTTCAACAAGGTCGCTCGGGCGGAATGGGATACGCTGCTGTTCTTCTACGGCGTCATCCTTTGCGTCGGCGGTCTTGGCTTCATCGGCTATTTGGAACTGGTGTCCCAGTTCGCCTATATCGACGTCGGCCCCACCTTCGCGAACACCATGGTCGGCTTTCTGTCCGCCATCGTCGACAACATCCCGGTGATGTTTGCGGTACTGACGATGAACCCGGACATGTCGCAAGGCCACTGGCTGCTGGTGACCCTGACGGCGGGCGTCGGTGGCAGCCTACTGTCCATCGGTTCGGCAGCAGGTGTAGCACTGATGGGCCAGGCCAAAGGGGTTTATACCTTCTTCGAGCATCTGCGTTGGACGCACTACATCGCACTGGGCTACATCGCCAGCATCGCCACCCATTTCCTCGTCAACTTCTGGACCTTCTCAATACCCGCTTTACCTTGACGAGGATTGCTCCGCTAGCATGCGCCACGAGGCGGATGTCCTTGAACTGCCAACGTTGTTGGGGGTAGTAGAAATCAGCCCCAGCATGCTCGCACCCAGCTTCCGTGGATAGACGCCTGCCGGTCCAGCGGGCAAGAGCATGGGCCTCACGAAGACTGACGTGGCAAACCGGTTCGTCAGGACTCAGCGGTCGCAACCCGGAAAGCGTCATTTCGCTCCAGGCAGCATCGAATCTCGCCAGCACGAGGCATCCAACCTCCCAAGTCCAATTTGCCAGG
Source organism: Thiohalocapsa sp. (assembly GCA_049670525.1). Lineage (GTDB taxonomy): Bacteria > Pseudomonadota > Gammaproteobacteria > Chromatiales > Chromatiaceae > Thiohalocapsa. Next base: position 12,446 of record JBATTL010000774.1, read on the forward strand.
CCCGGACGTGCTGGAACTCACCCGCGGCGAGATAGGTCTGATCTTCGACCGCGTGATGGCCTTGCCAACCCGACATTCTCAACTCTCTGAATGCGACTCGCTGAGCAATTGGACTTGGGCCTGCTCGCCGCAACCAACGAGCAAGTGGAAATCCTTGAGCACCGATATCCGGCGGACAACGTCCGCGGGGACGCGCCCCGCGCGGGCGAGTACCGCAACGAATACATTCCATCAATACTGGCTGCTCATAGATGTTCTCCCCGACAATCGGCGCGCGCCACGTGGGGATTAAGGCGATTGCCGGAAAATCTCGTCCCAGATGACGCAGGATTGAGGTTCGCCTTAAAGGAGCACCGGCAGGAGCATAGCCGGGCTATGCGACTGCCGGTGCGACAATGAAGGCGGGCGTCAAGACAAGTCAGCTGGTATGAGGTTCGACAGAAATCGGCCAAGTTGAGCTCGCGGCTCTCTCACCGGCGCCGATAACCTATTGTGATGCCAACCGGCGCCAAATCCAGAGCTTTGCACGCGGCCGAAATGTCTCAAGCAAACCGCTTCGTCGCCATCGTTGGCAACTCGCGTCAGCGGCAGCCAGCCGAACGCTGTTAGTCGACACTCAGGAGATTCCATGCACCACCCGGCAGTCAAGGCCATTCTTATCGTCCTGCTCTCCCTGTGCCCGTCACTAGTCCTCGCTGTGGACGCCTCGGCAAGATTGGATCTGACGACCCTGTGGGTCGGTTACGCCGCGCTGGCCGTGTTCGTCTTGGCCTATGCGCTGGTCATGACCAAGGATCTCACGCACCTGCGAAAATCCAAGCCCGTTGTGCTCGCGGCGGGCATCATCTGGCTGCTGATTGCCTATTACTACACGACCCACCACGGGGACCCTCAGGCTGCGGAACAGGCGGTGCACCGCAACATCATGGAATTCGCCGAGCTGTTCCTGTTTCTGCTCGTGGGCATGACCTACATCAATGCGATGGAGGAGCGTCGGGTATTCGAATCCGTGCGATCCTGGCTTATCCGGGGCGGCTACAGCTATCGCAAGCTGTTCTGGATAACCGGTTTTATGACCTTCTTCATCTCCCCGGTCGCGGACAATCTAACCACGGCACTGGTGATGTGTGCGGTGGTAATGGCGGCAGGCGCAGACAAACCGCGCTTCGTCACGCTGGGCTGCATCAATATCGTGATCGCCGCCAACGCCGGTGGTGCCTTCAGTCCTTTCGGCGACATCACGACCTTGATGGTCTGGCAACAGGACATCATCCCGTTCCATACCTTCTTCCTGTTGTTCATCCCGTCACTGGTGAACTATCTCGTGCCGGCCTACTTCATTCACCGGGCGGTGCCGGACGGTACGCCGCCTCCCAGCAACGAAATAGTCCGCACCAAGCGCGGCGCTAAGCGCATTGTGCTGCTCTTCCTACTGACGATCGCAACTGCGGTCAGCTTCCACGGTTTGTATCATCTGCCACCAGTGCTGGGGATGATGACCGGCTTGGCCTATCTGAAACTGTTCGGCTATTACTTGAACCGAACCGGTGAATTCGCCACGGTCAAGGCCGGAACACTCGAAGACTCGATGCCCTTCGATATCTTCAACAAGGTGGCGCAGGCGGAATGGGACACGCTGCTCTTCTTCTACGGTGTCATCCTTTGTGTCGGTGGTCTTGGTTTCATCGGCTATCTGGAACTACTGTCCCAGCTCGCCTATATCGATGTCGGCCCCATCTTCGCCAATACCATGGTAGGCCTGCTATCCGCCATCATCGACAACATCCCAGTGATGTTTGCGGTTCTGACCATGAACCCCGATATGTCCCAGGGCCACTGGCTGTTGGTGACCCTTACCGCCGGCGTCGGCGGCAGCATGCTTTCCATCGGTTCAGCAGCCGGCGTCGCGTTGATGGGCCAGGCAAGCGGGGTTTACACCTTTTTCGAGCACATACGGTGGACACACTACATCGCGCTCGGCTACGTCGCCAGCATCCTCACCCACCTCATCGTCAATTTCTGGACCTTTTCGATCCCAGTTTCGAGCTGAACAGGTTGTCTCAGCTGTCGTCAATTGCGAGCCGGATACCCTTGAACTGCCAACGCTCGTGGGGGTAGAAGAAGTTCCGATAGCTGGCGCGGGCGTGTTCCGGACTGGTGGCACAAGAACCGCCCCGTAGCACCATCTGGCCATTCATGAACTTGCCGTTGTATTCGCCGAGAGCGCCGGCAGGGACACGATAGCCGGGATAGGGAAGATACGCGGACGCAGTCCACTCCCAGCAGTCGCCGAAGAGCTGCTGCGGCTGAGCGGCGACTGCCTGTTCCGTGGCGGCCGCGGGATGCAATCGTCCAGCGTCGACGAAGTTACCCAGCACTGGTCGATCCGCAGCCGCATGTTCCCACTCCGCTTCGGTGGGCAGGCGCCTGCCGGCCCAGCGGGCAAAGGCGTCGGCCTCGAAGTAGCTGACGTGACAAACAGGCTCGGCTGGATTCAGCGGCCTTAGCCCGGCCAGGGTCATCTCGTGCCAGGTGTTATCCATTCGTTGCCAGTACAGCGGTGCCCGCCAACCGTCAGTCTGAACGCGTCCCCAACCGTCGGAGAGCCAAAGGGCCGGATCGCAATAGCCGCCGTCGTCCACGAAATCCTGATACTCGCGATTTGTCACCAATCGGTCTGCAAGTTGGTAAGGCTCGAGCAGCACGCGGTGCCGCGGATACTCGTTGTCATAGCCAAAGCCCTCGGCCGCGGCACCGATTTGCACGATGCCGCCGTCGAATCCGACGTAGCTCAACGCGATGGGCTCGGCGCAGGGCGCTGATGGGAGGTCTGGACGATAAGCCGGTCGCAGCGGGTTATAGGCCAGGTTGAACTTGATATCGGTCAGGAGCAGTTCCTGATGCTGCTGCTCGTGATTCAGCCCAATAGCCAGACGCTCTGCCACCAACGGCCAATGCTCCCCCGTGCTGTCGGTAATCAGTCGCTCCATGCTCTCGTCCACATGGCGACGATACGCGTAGACCTCGGCGACGGTGGGACGCGACAGCAACCCGCGCTCGGGGCGCGGCCAGTAACCGGAATCCGTCTGCTCGTAGTAAGAATTGAACAGGTAGTCGAAGCGGTCGTTGAATACCCGATAGCCAGGTAAGAAGGGCTTGAGTAGAAAGGTCTCGTAGAACCATGACACATGCGCCAGATGCCACTTGGGTGGACTCGTCTCGACCACGGTCTGCAACACGTAGTCCTCGACTGCCAACGGATCACAAATCCGCTCGCTCATCCTGCGCACGCGGCGATAGTCTTCGACGAGCTCGGTTCGACCGAGGCTGTTATCGGGGTCGTACTGAAACGATGCCGATATGGCTGCTGATGGCATGGCGTTCTCGTCGTGCTGCTTGCGGCTACGCCGGCCTCGGACGACGTTGCGGTGGTTCTAATGCCCGTTGCCGACTGGCCTCGGGTTCCCTGGGTGGATCACTGGCGGCGGCGCTGCCCCGCATCAAGAGGATTATCGCCTTTTTCACGTTTTCGGGGGCAGCGCGCATCGATAGGCCGGCCGAGGTCGTTGCAGGTTGGTCAAGGATGCGCCCGCACTGGGCGCCATTGACTGGCGGTTACCAGTGAATCCGATGGTGCCTGCGGCGCTGTCCCTTGACGACAGGATTCGCAATACCGACTATCGCTACGCAGACGCTATTCTCGCGGCCACCGACGGCTGACCGATCGTCGGACGGTCGGGCGAACCTTCGGCAGCCACCGGCAAAAAATCCTAAGCCTAGCGCTCTTCCGGCCCCTCGGCGTCTTTGCCTGACGACGTCGAACAATCCACTGCGCGAATACTCGCCCTATCCTGCAACGGGCTCGAACCCGTCGCGTCAGGTTCAGCCGCCGGAGCTGCGGAGGGTTGCCGCGACCGCTCCCGCGCCGGTGATCCCTTCGCCGGCTCCCCGTTGAGGCTCCCTTGGCCACCAAGCGTACCGTCTTGTGCCGCACGACGACGCGCCACCCGCCGCTCCTGCGCCTCGGCGATCAGATCCCAACCCACCGGGACGATAAACAGCGTCAGCAGCGTCGCCGTGGCCAGGCCGGTGACGAAGGTGGACGCCATACTGCCCCAGACGATGGAATAACGCGGGACACCGAGCGCCATCGGTAACAGCCCGAGCGTGGTCGTCAAGGTGGTCAGCACGATGGGCCGCAGCCTGATCGCGAGACCCTGACGGATGGCATCGGCTCGGCTCAGACCGGCGCGGTAGAGACGGTTGATGAAGTCGATCAACACCAGCGAGTCGTTGACCACGACGCCGGTTACGCCGACCACGGCGATGAAACTGTTGATCGTGAACAGCGACTGAGTGACCAACTTACCGAAGACGACGCCGATGATCGAAAACACCACCGCTGCGAGTACGATCAACGGCTGCAGGTAGGAGCGAAACTGGGCCGCGAGGATCAGATAGATCAGTATCAACGCGAGCCCGAAGGCCTGAGTCAGGCTCTGGAACGAACGCTGGGTCTCCTCGAACTCGCCGCCGAAGATCAGGCTGGCCGCCGGGTAACGCTCGCGCAGATCAAGCTGGTGCGCGCGTGCCCAGGCCACCACCGAGGCGGCCGAGATCGGCGCCCCGGGCCGAATGTTGGCGGTGATGCTGCGGCTGCGGTTGCCCCGGTAGCGGGTCAGCTCGCTGGGTTGGATTTCCGGCACCGGACGGACGATGTCGCCAAGTCGCACCGGCCCGGACGGGTGCTCCAGCAGCGGGATCTCCAGCGCCCGCTCCGGACTGCTGAGGAAGGCCGGATCGATGCCGAGCTTGATGTCCACCTCGGCGTCGGACAGCCGATAGTCGCCGATGAAGCGCCCATCGAGCACCGCGGCCGC
>JBATTL010000775.1:0-1630 GCA_049670525.1 Thiohalocapsa sp.
GACAACTAAAACTAGTGTAAATCGTAAAGTGTCACCGTAATACCGTAATACCTAATATGCTCTCCGATTCGCGGGGCCGATGGTCCGGTCGCTTGGCCCATGCCGGTCATCGCTGCGCCCGGCAGGCCTGGCAGTCCGGACAGCGGTACAGCCGTCGTCCGGCGACCTCCAGCCGCTCGATGGTCGCGCCGCAGCCATGGCAGGGTCGTCCGTCGCGACCGAACACGGCAAAGCGATAGCCCCGGCGGGACTCCCCCGCGGCCTTCAGCGCGGCGACCCTGGCCTCGGGGTTGGTGACGCCGCCGCTGCGGTAGGCGCGCCAGCCGATCTCCAACGTCGTCCGGGCCAGCCGGTTGCGAGTCTTCAGGTCCAGATCGCGGGGACGGTGCCGCGGGTGCAGTCCGGCCGCGAACAGGGTCTCGCTGCGCAGGTAGTTGCCCAGCCCGGCCAGAAAGCCCTGGTCCAGGTACAGGGCACCGAGGCCGCGATTGCGAAAGGCCGGGTCGTTCAGGCGCCGCGACAGGTCGCGCCAATGCAGGTCCGGGTCCAGCAGGTCGGGGCCGAGCCGGGCTAGATAGGGATGGCGCAGCAGTTCGTCCGCGTCCAGCACGGCGATGTCCGAGGCGCTGTAGAGCAGCGCGCTGTCGGTCTCGGTATGCAAGGCCACCCGCAGGCTACGGGCGGTGTTCGGCAGTTCGCCTCGCCGGCGCAGGTACCAGACCCCGTAGAGCTGGTTGTGGCTATACAGCGTCAGGCCCTGATCGAACGCGATCAGCAGGGCCTTGCCGCGTGTCTCGATGCTGGCCACCCGGACCCCGGTCAGCTCGTCCTCGAACCGGCGCAGCCGAGGCAGGCCGAAACGGACCTCGGCGAGCCGCTGGCCGTTGATGGCCTTGGCGATGCGGTCGGCGGCGCGGCGGATCTCAGGGCCTTCGGGCATGGCGTTGCGTTAAGGAGCGCTTAAACGACAAGTAGCACATCTTGTTCGAACGACGAAACACGCGAAAACTGCGTTCACCTGCCTACCGCTTGCACCTCGCCTTCCGCGCCCAGGGTGCAGTCGAAGGTCTCCACCCCGGCTCCCGTCATCGAGCGAATCGTGATTCGCTCGGCCGTGCCGCCCTCGATGCCCTCGTACTGGCTCCCGGGCGGCAGGGTGACTCGGTGTGCCTCGAAGCAGGTCCTGCCGAGGGCAGGGTCGATTTCCGCGGCCGATTGTTGCTGCCCGCAGGAGACGAGGCTCAGGATCGACAGGGCAAAGAGTACGTTTCTGGTGATTCGGATGGACATGGTTCTGCTCCGGTTGGTGCGGTTGCGGAGGGCGGTGTCGATCGCCGGCGTCCCCCGCTCCAGTCACCAGCGCAGGCGGTAACGATCCCGAATCAATGCGCGCCTGAGCGTGTCAGGGCAATAACTCGCCCGCAAAGACTTACCCGTTCTGAGTCAAGATTCGTCAACCCATCGCCGCCCATTTTTTCGGCTGCCAGGGTCGTGTCAATATACCGTTTGGTGCGGACGCACTTTCGGAATTCTGCGAGGGTGGGCTTCACTTACCCGATCCGTTGGTGGCTCGTGGTCCTAAGGGCCCGGCTGCAAATAACCTGCACACCTTGCTGGCACTCTCGCCCGC
>JBATTL010000776.1:0-4199 GCA_049670525.1 Thiohalocapsa sp.
GGCGCTACGGGGCCAAGAGCGTCGTTCTCGGCCGCTTTTTCGGCCCGGTGCGCGCCATTGTCCCATGGGTCGCGGGCGCCATGCAGATGGCGCCTCGCCGGTTCGTTGCAGCGAATGTGGTCTCCGCGCTGGCCTGGGCGCCGGCCTATTTGGCGCCGGGCATCGTTTTCGGGGCCTCGCTGCAACTGGCCGCGGAGGCGGCGGCCCGCCTCGTCGTCTTGCTGCTGATCCTGATCGCACTGGTCTTGATCAGCATCTGGAGCGCCAATCGGCTCTTCCGGCTGCTGGGTCCGCGAGCCAATGCCTGGGTCCAGGCGCTGCTGCGCTGGGCCAAGATACATCCCCAGGCGGGACGCATCGCCCAGGCATTGGCAGACCCGGCCCATCCCGATGCCGCGACCCTCACAGCGCTCGCTGCGGCGCTGCTTGGCGCCGCAGCCGTGGTCGGCATCAGCGTCAGCGCCGGACTGGTCGGTGCGCAGAAGGTAGCCCTCAACCGCGTCGTTCTGGACCTGGGCCAGAGCTTACATACGCCCCTGGCCGACGATTTGATGGCCATCTTGAGCCGGTTGGGTTCGCCGATCGTGCTTGGCGCACTGACGATCAGCATCTTTGCCTACCTATTGTGGCAACGCAGAAGACGCGACGCCAACTACTGGCTTGCCGCCTGTGGATTCGCGCTCATCGCCACTCCGACGCTGGCCTGGCTGTTGCGCGTTCCGCGCCCGCCACTCGGGCTGCACCTCAATTGGCCCTGGTCATTTCCGAGTACGAGCGTGCTCGGCGCCACGCTCGCCTATGGCTTCCTCGCCATCATGCTATCGCGCAGCATGCCGGGCCGCGGCCGCTGGCTACCTTTTGCAGGAGCGACAGTGACCGTCCTCTCGATCGCCCTGGCCAGGTTATATTTCGGTGCAGAGTGGCTGAGCGATGTGGTCGGCAGTATCGCGCTGGGCCTGGCCTGGATCTCCGCACTGGGTCTCGCATTCCACCGTCACAGTCGCTACGCCGAACATTGGATCGGCCTTGGGATTATCGCCGTGGTTAGCGTAAGCGGCAGCCTGGCGCTATCCACCCTAGGCCGGCAGGCGACGGATCTGGAGCACTATGCGCGGCATCCACCGACCCGCGCGATCACCATCGCCCAGTGGCAGCAGCACGACTGCGACCTGTTACCCGCCCATCGCCTGGACCTGTGGAACCGCGATGGTCGGGCCTTCGACTTGGCCTACGCGGGCGATCTGAGGCCATTTACCGAAGCCATGGCGCCATTGGGTTGGCGGCGAGCGGACATGCTGGCTTGGGACAATGCAATGAAACTGCTGTCGCCCTCCCTGCCTCTGACTGAACTGCCCGTGATCCCGCATGTCCACGACGGCCGCCACGAAATCCTGACTTTGGTCAAGGATTCCGCGGAATCGGAGCGCTTTGTGCTGCGTCTGTGGAACTCGCGATGCCGAATCGAACCACAGACGCCGGTCTGGGTCGGCACCGTTACGACGTTGCGCAAGCAGGACATCATCGACCTGATTGCACTGCCGGTGACGATCGAAGACGGGGGTTCAGCTCGCGGGACCTTTGACCTGGACATTGCCGAGGCAGGCGCAATTCAGGTCGTAGCCGGCGACCCGACGCTGATTGCAACACGCGCAAGCAGGTTACTGGAGCGCTAAAATCCCGCGCGCGGGGAAGGCTGATCGAGCAGAGTGTCCCTTGGTCGAGTCACGACATCACACGCCGTCAGACGCTGCCGGAACCAGCACTCAGGTCATTCGCCGCCAACGCATCCAAGAGGCGCTGATGAATGCCCTGGAAGCCGCCGTTGCTCATCACCAGGACATGTTCATCGCCCCTCGCCTCCGCCACGATCGCATTGACAATCTCGTCGACCGAGTCGGAAATCTCCAGGCGCTCCGCAAGACTCGCCAGAATCGAGGCCGCGTCCCAGTCAAGGTCGGGCGGGACGAGCAGGTGTACTCGGTCGGCTGCAGCCAGCGCGTCGACCAGCGCTGATGCATGCGTGCCCAAGCGCATGGTATTCGAGCGCGGCTCCACCACCGCCACGATGCGGGCACTGCCAACTCGCCGGCGCAGTCCGGCGAGCGTGCTCGCAATGGCCGTTGGATGATGAGCGAAATCGTCGTAGACGCAGACCCCTCCGACCTGACCACTCAGTTCCATGCGGCGCTTGACGCCGCGAAAGCGCCCCAGTGAACCTAGGCCTCGAGCAGGCGTAACGCCTACATGGGCCGCTGCGGCGAGAGCGGACAGCGCGTTTTGCACATTGTGGGCACCGGTCTGATTCCAGCGCAGGATACCGACAGGCTCGTTGCAATGCATTACGCGGAATGCAGAGCCGTCTTCCGCCAGCAGTTGCGCGGACCAATCACCGCCATCACCAGTGGACTCCGTGGGCGTCCAACAACCCATGGCCAGCACATCGTCCAGGGCGGCCTCGCCATGGGGATGCACAATTAGCCCGACTCCGGGGACAGTCCGAACCAGGTGATGGAACTGCCGCTGGATCTGACCCAGATCGTCGAAAATATCGGCGTGATCGAATTCCAGATTGTTCGCGATCAATGTCCGCGGGCGGTAGTGGACGAACTTCGACCGCTTGTCGAAGAAGGCGGTATCGTACTCGTCCGCTTCCACCACGAAGTGGCGTCCGCCGCCAAGTCGAGCGGACAATCCGAAGTCCTGGGGCACACCGCCGATGAGGAAACCCGGCTCCGATCCAGCATCCTGCAACAGCCACGCCAGCATACTGCTGGTCGTGGTCTTACCATGGGTACCGGCGACCGCGAGCACATGGCGGTCCAGGAGCAGATACTCCGCGAGCCATTGCGGCCCGGAGACGTAACGCAGACCGGCATCGAGCATGTACTCCACCGCCGGGATGCCTCGTTGCATCGCGTTACCGACCACCACGATGTCCGGCGCCGGTTTCAAATGCGCCGCGTCGTAGCCTTCCATCAGACCGATACCGGCCGACTCCAACTGCGTGCTCATGGGCGGGTAGACATTGGCATCGGAGCCCGTCACTTGATGACCCAGGCCCCGTGCAAGCAGCGCGACACCGCCCATGAAAGTGCCGCAGATGCCGAGAATGTGCAGATGCATTTCAGGCAGATCCTTGCGTCAATCCGCCGACCACGACGAAGGAGAGAATATCGAAGGCCACGGCGATCATTGCACCCTGGATTAGCTTGATGTCGAACGCATGTCGCAGGATGTGTGCGGTGACCAAGACGCTCCAAGCCACAAGCGCCATGAACATCAAGCCCGCCAGCAGCAGCTGGGGACTGTCCTCGATGTTTGGGCCTGCCAAGCCCACCGGAAGCAAAGCGACGAATCCGACCAGCGCGTCGGCGCCGACCAACGCCGTCGCGGTCTGCACGAATCGTGGCAATTTTCCCGTCAATTTGAGCGCCAAATGCAACGCCCCGAGCATGATCAGGAAATCCAGCAGGGTCTGGCCAATGCCGACCAAGAAAGCAGCCCCAGCGGTAACCGACAACAGCATACCGCCAAGCAGCCCCACGACGACCACCAGCGTCAGAAGGGCGTTGGAAGCGGGAAGGTCCTGCGGCGTGCGCTTTAGCAGGCACAGCTCAAGAAAGAAATGGGGGATCGCGAGCAACGTAGACTTCCGGCACGTGAGAAAAGGGCGAATCATCATACCGGTCGATGGCGACCGTCGCCAAAGACCATCGTCAGTCAGGAAGCAGGGCAGGTTGCAGCATTCAAGGTGCCCTTCGATCGGAGTCTCCCGAACCAAACCTCGCGCTGCCTGGCGCGGCGGCGGCGGGCAGCCGCAGCAATGCCGCCGCCGCAAGCATCAGTGCGCTGACAAGTAGGACCGGAGAACTGCCCCAGCGTGAAAATGGGGTTGAACCAACACGGGGTTGGATTTGGGCGCTGGTGCTTGCGCGCACGAATGAGGGAATCGATGTGATGACACCGCCGCGATGATCGATGATCGCGGAAATACCCGTGTTCGTCGCACGCACCAGCGGCCGGGCGTTCTCCAGCGCTCGCAGACGCGCGAATTCCAAGTGCTGGTGTGGTGCCAGCGAATCGCCGAACCAAGCGTCGTTGCTGACGTTGATAAGATAGGCAGCCTCCGGAAGGGCCTCACGTACCTGGTCCGGAAACACATCCTCATAGCAAATTGACACCCCTACGCGGTGCTCACC
>JBATTL010000777.1:0-3427 GCA_049670525.1 Thiohalocapsa sp.
GCCCCAGGGCGAGCAATCGCCAGCGTTGCTACAGGTGCCCGTCGATCAGCGAGATCAGCCGATTCAGCGCGCCACGATTGTGCTCGACGGCAAGTCGACCATTTTCGCCGACGCGCGTGCGCTCCGCAGCGTCACCGAGCCAACTGATCAGGCATTCCGCCAAACCATCCGCGTCGGCCACCTGAACCGCCGCCTCAAGCTCGATGAGCAGCCGTGTGATCTCGGCGAAGTTGAAGATATGCGGGCCGATCACCACCGGCACTCCCACCGCCGCGGCCTCCAGCAGATTGTGCCCGCCGGTCGGGACCAGGCTGCCGCCGACGAAAGCGATATCGGCAGCGGCCAGAAACACCGGTAACTCGCCCATCGTGTCCCCAAGATAGACTGCAGTGGCTTCGCGACAAGGCTCGTTCGCACTGCGCCGAACCATGTCCAAACCCTGACGCTGGATTACAGCCGCGACCCGGTCAAAGCGCTCGGGATGGCGCGGCACCAATACCAGCAGTGTTGCCGGATATCTGGCGCGCACCCGATCGTGCGCGGCGAGCACAAGCTCCTCCTCACCCTCGCGGGTGCTGGCAGCCACCCAGACCGGCCGGTCGCTCCCCCAGCGGCGGCGCATAACCTCGGCCCGCTCCATTAAACTCCCGGGCAATTCGACATCGAATTTGATGCTACCGGTCACCGCAAGCCTCTCGGGCAAAACCCCCAAGGCTTCGAACCGAGCTGCATCCTCAGCGCTCTGGGCGGCGATCAGGCGGAAGCGATGCATCGTCTCGGCACTGAAACGGGGCACACGGGCGTAGCCGCGGGCGGAACCTGCAGACAAGCGCGCGTTGATCAGTATGACCTCGATGCCCCGTTCCTCGCAGGCGGCGAGCATATTCGGCCAGATCTCGGTCTCCATCACCAACACAAGCCGCGGCGACACCAGGTGTAGAAACCGCCGCATCACCCAGCGCAGGTCAAAAGGGGTGTACAGATGCTGAACCGCCTCGTCGAATAGATCCTTCAAACGACGGGCGCCAGTGGGAGTCGTCGTGGTAACGAGAACTGATTTTTCAGCGCGCAGCAAATGGCGAATCAGCGGCTGCGCGGCCTGCACTTCCCCCACCGAGACAGCATGAATCCAGACATCGACCGGGTGCGGCGACCCATGGTAGGAAGCGATGCGCTCCTGCCAGCGCTCCCGATAGGCAGGAGCCCGACGGCTGCGCCACAAGAGACGCAGGAGCAGAAGCGGTAACACCAGCCAGAGTAGCCCGGAGTAAAGGTTGCGGAGGATCACGAATCGATCACGGCGCTTCGGTCTCTATCCGGGCAACGGATACGCACTGGCGCAATCGCGGCCCCAGAACGGGGCCGCTGACCGGGCAGAAAAGATTGGGCTACGCGGCGAGGCGCCGCCTGACCCGCGTCGGCTTCGTCGCGAAGCCACGCGGGAAAAGGCAGCGTTGGGAGATCAGCTCGGGGTCGGGCCATTCAGTGGGACGGCTCCCGGATTCTCCGCATTGGATTCCTGCCGCTCGAAAAGTATGAAGCGATCTCGATCGTCTGCTGGTCGATGCCCTTCCCAGATCTTCTGCCAATCGGGACCCGGATCAAAGCCATCCGGATGCGCCCGGAGTTGCATCTCGACGAGCAGCAGGTCGCACTGGATTTGATCGACGCCTGCCACATGCTCGGTCGTGATACCAGCGATGTAATGCGCCATGCCTCGCTCGGATTCACGCAGGCGCAAGGTCTCAGGCTCAACGACATCCGCGATGCAGTTGAAGTCCGCCGGCAGAACCGTCTGCATCTGCGTGAACACATCACGATAGCTCTTGGCGGCATCGATCCAGGGCAAGTGCAGGAATGCGAGGAGGCCCCAAAGGAGGATGATGCCGGCGGGCCAAGTCAGCAGCGCGGCGGCACGTGGCGGACGGAAGCGCATGGCGACCCAGAGCCACAGAACGGAAAACAGCGCCGCAGCCACGAAGGCAACCGGGTGCCAGACGAAGGCGAACTCGGTAGGCAAGTACTGAGCTAGCAGGTCGTGCTGGAACGGCTGACCCGTCAACATATGGAAGGCCCAAAGCCCCCAAAGCGACAGCGCCGCAAGGCCAACCAGCAATACCGTCAGCAGGTATGCGGGCGTGATGATCCAGCGCGGAAGACGCGTGACGCCACCCGCGGCAATCACCGCCAGCGGCGCCAGCAACGGCAACGCGTACAGGTCACGGGCGGTATGGGACGCAAACAGCACGACCCAACCCACGGTGCTGACGGTCAGTGCCACGCGAACGCCGGGGCTCGACCAGGAATCGCCCAGTCGCAGGAACAACGCGAGGGCCGCCAACAACGCGGCCGGGAAGGTGAACCAAGGCCAGGTGCGCAGCCAAAAGTCGACGGTCGCCGGCGGACCCAGCGGTTCGCCATTCAAGTATTGACCCAAATAACGACCGACGTTGTTGTCCCAGAACCAGAGCTCAAACAGGGCCGGATCGCGCAGATACAGCAGCGTCGGCCAGATCAGTATCCAGGGAAGCGCTGCGAGCAGTGCAACCAAGAGCACGCGCAGATAGCGGGCATTCCTCCAGTCGCGATAGAGCGGAAGCAACAGCGCCGTGACGCCGAGGATGCCAGGTCCGAGCAGGCCCTTGGACATAAAGGCCAGACCGGTTCCGGTGCCGAGCCAGATGCCTCCCCAGACCACACGCCGAGGGGCAATCACCATGCCATACAATGCCATCGCGACACCGGCACTGAGCGCGATATCGGTGATCAGATAGTGCGAGCTTTGGATCAGGCCCAGCGTGCCCATCAGCACCAACAGCGCGATGGCGCCCTCGCCTTGGTTGTTACCGTGACGGATCCAAGTCGCGCGGCCGAGCAGCACGGTGAACCCGAAAAGGACTAGCAGGTAGAGGCCGGTGGCGAGCCGCGCGGCGTCGTGCGGAGGCAACTTCAGCGCCTCGGGGACTGATAGCGCTCCCGGCAATGGGACCGACGACAGGCCGTCCGCAAGCTTCGCGATACCGGCGGCGGTGATATAAAACACCGGCGGCTTTTCCATGAACGGATCGGCGGCCAGTTTCGGCACCACCAGATCGCCGGTTTCGAGCATATTGTGGATAATGCCGAACGAGTAGGCCTCGTCCTGCTTCCATGGGTCATGGCCCGTCAATCCGGGAAGCACATAGGCGATTGCGAAGAGAAGGGTCAGCAGGCCGAGCCATACCGGCCCCTTGCTACGCTTGCTCGCACCCGCGTTAGATTCCTGCTGTCGGGCCTCACTTTCTGAAGTCATCGACCGTCACCTCTGGCCTTAAATCTTATGGGAATGCCAATGCATAACTATATCATAATAAACGAATGGTTTTTATCCAGGGAGCGCTTCAGGAGGCTGCCGATGAGGGCGATCGCGGTACACTAAAGGACGCAG
>JBATTL010000778.1:0-10990 GCA_049670525.1 Thiohalocapsa sp.
CTGCTCGGCCGCCCTTGCGAGGGCACCGGTCCGGTTCAGGACTCTCCGGTGCACGATAATCGCCAGGAGAACGAGCAGGGCGAACAAGCTGCCGGCGACAGGAAGGTGCCTAGCAAGAGCGCATCGGCGTTGTTGCGGACCTGACCGAGTTCCGCTCTCGTCCGCGCATTGACCTCGCGCTTGAAGCGACCGATCGGCTCCATGATCGATGCTTTCGCCCGGTGGTAACGCTCCCCATGGAGCAGGCGCTGCGCCAGCGCGCGATCCGGCTCGCCGGCGACCCTGTACCGGCCGGTACCGTCATCGAAACGGCCGCGCATGGCGTTGAACGCCCGGTTCTCGAGAGCGGTCAGCGCGTCGGAGCGTTGCCGCGCTTGCGCGAGCAGCTCAAATTCCGCGTCGCTGAATCCGAGCCGCCTCATGCGATCTTGCAGCGAGGCAACGTCACCTGAATCCTGGTCCAGTCGTTCGGGGTCATCGATGACAAGATCCCAGTAGACACCTTCGTAATCCTTGGGGCGAGGCTGCTCGCCGTTTCGGATCTCCAGTACCCGGTTGAAATATTCGACAAAGCGCTGCTCACCGGTCTCAACGTAAAGCCTGGCGAAGCGCGTGAGATCGTCCGACGACTCCCGCAGTTCGTCCGCCAGGAGGATCGACGAAACGCGGCGGCTCTCCAGGTCCTCAGCCCGATCAAGAGATGCCTCGAGGTCGCTCGCGAGCCAGACCGTTGCCGCCGAAAGCATGAGGCTTGCGGACAGAAACACCGTCAGAAGGTGCTTCAGCTTCATCGCGCGGCGCTCACGCACAGGGCTGAACAGGCAGGGCGGGCGAAAACTCGCTTCGCCGTTCCGTGCCGATTCTTGGCCAGGCTAGCCTATGAACCATGACCGCCCGTGAACCGGCGCCTCCTTGAGCGACTCGGCCGGTCTTCTTTGACCCCCTGAGACACGAGTACACTAGGAGTCCGCAGCCTTCGAACATCCGGGAGCCGGTCGATGCAGATAGAAACACGAAAAGTCTACGATATTTTGGTAGTCGATATGATCGGCAAACTCGACACGACCACGTCGGGCGACGCAAGCGATCGCATGGTGGCCATCGCCCAAGGCGAAGACAAGCAGATCATTCTGAACCTCGAGCAACTCGAATACGTTAGCAGCGCCGGGCTGCAGGTGATTCTGCGCACCTCCAAGTTGTTGCAGGCCCGTCGCGGCGAGCTGAAGATTTGCAGCGCCAATGGTGTTGTTAAGGAAGTCTTGGAACTGTCTGGCTTCAATAGTCTCCTGAAGCTATATGCGTCAGAGAAAGACGCGGTGGCCGCCTTTTCGACATAGCATTCTCTGCAACGCGATCGCCGTGGGTTGGATGATGGGTTGGGCTATGGGTTGAGAGGGAAGAAAAGCGGAGCGGGCATGGAAGCGCACAAGGGTCGGCCAACGACGCCGGTGCAAATCGTGTCGCCGAGCGTCGACACCGTTAACGACGAATTCTTGGTCTGAGGCCCCCGGATCGGATCGGATCGGCTCGGCATCGCCGACAGATAAACGATCGCCATCGAGCACTCTGATCGGCTAGTTCGGCACAACAGGGACCATTTTTCTCCACCGAGCTGCCACTCAGCGAACTCTCGATAGCATTCGCTCGATTTCGTCCACAACCATCTCTGGCGCGTCACGCTGGATATAGTGGCCCGCCCCCTGGGCAATGACCATTCGACCATCGGACATCGCGTCGGCGAACTGGCGCTGCACCTCCAACCAGATCGGTTGCGCGGCGGCAGGGCCACCCTTTGGGGGTTTCGTCGCGACGATCAAGGTCGTGGGAATGCTGCCGATGTCGGCAGGTGAAGGCGCTTCGGCCTCGCTTTGCCGAATACCGCGCAGCTCGTCGGCCACCTGTGGCGGCGCCAGTAGGATTGCGCAGTTCGGTGGTGAGCAAGGACGTACACCCGAGGCTATGCATTGCTCAGTGAAACCGGGTAGACGGGCATCCACCAGAACCAGCCCCGCAACCAAGTGCGGATAGCTGCGTGCGAATTCCAGCGTATACAGCCCACCGATCGAATGTCCGACAAGGACATAGGGCGCAGGCGTTTTCGAGTGTTCCAGGGTATCGCGCAAAAGCCGCGCCGACTCCTTCGCGGTGCGCTGTCCGTCCCTGTCCGGTTGGCGTTTGCCCGTCTCGTAACCCGGGCGGCTGTATGCGAATACCCCAGCTGACGTTGCGACCTGCTCGTACACCTCGTTCCATACCCTCAGTCCGTCCCCAAGCCCCGCTTCAAAGACAACGGTGGGCGCGCTGCCCGCGTTGTCCACATAGGAAATCGCGTTCCCATTGACCAGAATAGAGCGGCGCGGTTCTGACGGCATCAGGGCGCAGCTTGCTAGCGTCAGTGCCAACACAATAGCAATTGCTCTCGACATCGATCCAACTCCAGGCTCTTTCTCTCTTGGATAGCGCAAGCCCGCCAGATAACGTTCCACAACAGCGCGATCATCACCAGACGCAAGGAGAACGCCATCAGGAACCAGGACAAATCCGTGCTAGCCGATATGGTCGCACGCGGTTGGGAATCTGGGGATAGTGCGGGCCGGAAATGCCGTGCGTTCTAGTGGATGGAAGTCCCACCTCGGTTAACATGCGGCACGAGGAACGAGCAAGCCCGCAGATCTGGTCTCATTACTGCTTCTCCCATGTGGGCATTTCGCGCACGTCATCGGGCTCGATCACACCAGGGCGGGCGAGCCACCGCAGTGCCCGCACGCGCGTTGGCTGCGTGATGGCGGTGGCTCGAGGTGTCCACTTTACTGCCGCGGCGGGCCGGAGGCGCATGGCTTCGTGGCCACCGAGTTCAGCTCAAAAGTAATAGCCGAAATTGATGTTGAAGCGGTAGTTCCACTTGTCGTTGCCATCCACGCCAAAGTCGCCGACGCCATCGTAGATGTTGCTGTAATTGTCGCCGTCGTTACCGACAAAGTAGTTGCCGTCGGAGAAGGCGAGGTCGCTGTAGATGTACCAGCCTTGGCGTGCCCAGGCGGCGCCGAGGATGAACAGCTGGCTGTCGTTGAAGTCCTCGTCGGCTTTAATGATATTGCTGTATTCGATATAGGGTCGGACTGAATCCAGCCAGGGGATGCGGGTGGTCTCGTAGAGATAGCTCAGGGAGACGGCGGGAATCCATGCGTCGGCGGCAGCTGGCCACGCAAAGTCGTAGGCACCCATCGGCAGCAGTTGGTCGGTGCCGAGCAGGTTGTCGTCATCGAGGTTGTATTTGTAGCGGGTGATCTGGCTGGCCAGTAGCCAGTTGTTCCAGGTGTTCTTCATGTGCAGTGAAGCCGCCCAATGATCGCCGTTGTCGGCGCGGCGGCCCTTGAGTTGTCCGTATTGCAGCGATACCCCGAGCTCGGTGGGGACCACCAGGTCGTCGAAGCCGTAGATCGCGCGGAGGTTGAACTGGTTGCGCTCCCGATAGCCGTTCGGCAGCGCGGAGACAACGTCGCCGTTGGCGTCCAACGCAGATTCCCAATCCACGGCGTCGTAGCTGTAACGGGCGCTGTCTTCGCTGGTGCCTTTGCCGTTCCATTCGCTACGGTTGTAGTAGGCGAAGTCCAGATCCCAATTGCCGAGGCTGGTCATGTACTTGATGCCCAAGTCCATGTCGTCGGCGAGGCCGACATAATAGTGTTGGTCGAAGAACCAGCTTTGGGAAACGCCATAGGGTCCCGGTCCGAAGGGCACGCGATTGACGCCAACCTGCAGCTGGCTGCCATTGTCGAAGTCCCATCCCAGCCAGCCCGTGTGCAGGAAGTTGTAGCCGTTGTACCAGCGGTACTCGACCTTACCCACCAACTGGCGGTATTTGAGGTCCAGATTGATACGAAAGGTATCGAGCGAGAAGTTGCCTCCATTACCGCCGCGCGAGGGTCCGTCGCCACCGTTCGGATAACTGCCGAGGGTGTAGTTGACGCGCATCGCGCCGCCGACCGTCAGCGGCCCGACGGTGATCTTGTCGACCCCGGGCGAATCGGCTGCTTCAAGTTCGGCCTCAGCGGCGGCGGCCTTGGGGCTGGCCTCGGATGCGTCCGTCTTGGCGGCGACCAGCTCGCGCTGGGCTTGGTCTAGCTCGGCCTGTAACTCCGCAATCCGTCGTTCCAAGTCGGCGGTATCGACATCAGCAAGGGCGGACGCTGCCCCGGTCAGGGCCAGGACGGTCAATGCAGCGACGGAGAACTCCTTGACGGGGGCGGGACCTCGCGCGTGATCCCTCTCGGTTTGCGGCTGGTCGACGTGTTGGGCGATGGAGGACATAGACGCTTTTCTTGGAATTGCGGTGGGTGATCGGGTTGGGCTGGCGTGAAATGGCCATTGATGCCTTGCGGATGGCTGTTTGCGCTGCGTACGCGATTCAATCTTTAGATTCGGCCGGCCAGTCGCAGACGCGGCACGATCAGCGCCTGCGGGCCGAGACGGAGTTGTCCGTCGGCACCGTCCCAGCCGACAACAGTCCACATGCAAGCGCGACCTGCTTGGATACGATGTCTCAACTCCTTGATGAACTAACGCAGAGCTATTGGCACGTGCTGCTCGGCAGCGTTGCTGCTGTTCATCGGCTAACGCATCGTGCGCATGTGCTCAACGAGCATCCGCTGTCCGACTCTCGCTGCGGGACATCAAACAGGGCATCGAGCGGCGCATGCGCGGTCCGATGCGCTAAGCCGCGGTCTTGGTCGCCGCAAGCCGGGCCGGTCGGACGACGTATTTGAGCTCGTGGCGCAGCCCCAGATACAGCGCGACGCACATCGCGAGTAGGACCAGTGTGAACGGCAATCCGACAGTGATCGCGGCCGCCTGCAGCGCGCCCAACGCATCTTTGCCGCCGCCAAACAGGAGCGTGCCCGCGATCAGGCCCTCCATCGTGGCCCAATAAACACGCTGCGGGACCGGCGCGTCCAGCTTGCCGCCGGCCGTGATACTGTCGATGACCAGCGAACCGGAATCCGACGAGGTAATGAAGAACACCAGCACCAGCACGATGCCCAGGAAGGATGCGATGGAGGCAAAGGGCAGGTTCGCCAGCATCTGGAACAGGGCCAGTGAGACCTCGCCGAGACCATTGGCCAGCTCGCCAACACCGGCTTGCATTTGAGCAATACCCAAGCCGCCGAACGCGCTCATCCACACCAGTGTCACGAGCGTCGGCACCAACAGCACGGCGATAATGAACTGGCGCACCGTGCGGCCTTTGGATACGCGGGCGATAAACATGCCAACGAACGGTGACCAGGAGATCCACCAGGCCCAATAGAACACCGTCCATCCATGGTAGAACTTCTCGTCATCGCGCCCGATCCAGTTACTCAGCGGGATCAGATTCTCGGCGTAGGCGACGGCGGTATGACCGATGCGCGCAAAGATTCCGAACCCGGCTCCAACCACAATGACGAACAGCAGCAGCGTCAGCGCCAGGATCATGTTGATGTTGCTCAGCAGCTTGACGCCGCCGTCGAGCCCGCGCACCACCGAAATGACTGCTACCGAGGTCACGCCGATGATGATCGCAATCTGCAGGCTGATGGTATTCGGGATGCCGAACAGATAGTGCAGCCCGCCGGCCGCCTGTTGTGCACCGAAGCCCAGCGAAGTTGCCAACCCGAAGATGGTTGCCATCACCGCGGCCACGTCCACGACGTGTCCGAACCAGCCCCAGGAACGATCCTGGATCAGTGGGTAAAAGGCCGAGCGAATGGTCAGCGGCAGACCCTTGTTGTAAGAGAAGAACGCCAACGACAGTGCCACGACAGCATAGATTGCCCAAGGATGCAGGCCCCAATGAAACATGGTCGCCCCCATGGCAAGCTTCGCCGCTTCCGACGTATTCGGCTCGACACCCAAGGGGGTACCCCACCATGCGGTGAAGTAGGCGGCGGGTTCGGCCACACTCCAGAACATCAGGCCGATGCCCATGCCAGCCGCGAAAAGCATCGCGAACCAGGATACGATCGAGAACTCCGGTTTGGCGTCGGCACCACCGAGGCGGATGCTACCGACGGGCAACAGCACGAGCGCGATGCAGAACAGGACGAACAGGTTCCCGGCCATGAGGAACAGCCAGTCGAAATTGTCGATAGACCAGCCTTTGCTCACCTCAAATGACTGTTTGGCGGTCTCGGGGAACATCAGTGTTCCGATCACAAAGACGATGACCAGCAGGCTGGAAATGACGAAAACCGGGTTGTGCAGGTCCATACCCCAGGCGCGAATATTGTCCTGCCCGATTCGTACTCCGTGTCGTATAGGTCTTGCAGGTCTTGCATGCTTCGGTTACCTGGTTGATTGCTGGAGGTCGGTTGCTGTCTGCGGAAAAGAACCGCGGCTCGGGCAGGGCGGCGGTTTTGACCGCGGCAACCTTACCGGGTTGGGCTGAACGCCGATTGCCAACGCCCAAACAATGAGCGGTATCGCCCGCCACATTGAGACTGGCGAATGTCGCTGAAGCCGTGTTCGAGGACTGCCTGAGCGATTCCCGATACGCTTCACGGCATGGCCAAATTGCCGATCGACGGCCGTGCTCGGTATCCCCGCAATCCGAAACGCTCAGGGATATCGTGTTGCTACAGAACGAGCGATGACGACGATGCCGGTCCAGCTCAGCATCGTCCAGGCGGGCAGTCGTTCGCGGTGCGGACGACAATTGATGGGCCGCTCCAGGCGACCTGCTGCAGACGCGAGTATTGAGATATCCTGGGTTTCACCGTAACAGGCTTCAGAGCGTCTTCTCAAGGCCACGGACAGAAATCGTATTGCCGGAAGTAAGGAAATCGTCATCGAAAAATACACCCGCTGAACAAGCGGGTCGCCATCCCGACTATGGCCAGCGGTTGCCGCTAGACCTGCTCGTTCTGCTCCCAATGGGAGTTTTGGCGCGACTATCGCGTCCGTAATCCGAAACTCGTCGTCGACGAGATCGAGACACTGGTGCGCGACCAGAGCGTCGGTTTCTTCATCCTCGCGGACGAGAAATCCACCATCAATCGCAAAAAGTTCATCGCCTTTCCGGAAAGGCGAGCCTCGATCCGGCGCCATCTGGCAGGAGATTCGACGGCAGTCGCCTCAATCAGCCTCCATTGAGGGTTCGAATGGCCGTGGCCGCCGCGGAGGTGCGATTCTCGACTCCAAGCTTGTCGAATACCGGCTCTAGATGCTTGTTCACGGTGCGCGGGCTCAGGTCAAGTATGGTCGCGATCTCGCGGTTCGATTTGCCGCGGGCAATCCATACCAAAACCTCCGCTTCCCGTGCCGTCAAACCGAAGCGTTCGCTCAGGCGTGAGCGGTCATGGGCGAGGTTTTGCTCGACCAGATGAAGCAGATACTCGTCCGGGCCGACCTCGCCGCAATAGTTCAGCACCAGTTTGGCGTCGTCGCCAAGATCGATGGGCCATTCGCGGCTGCGCTCCCCGGTGCCGGCGATACAGTGGTCGAGCCAGATGCGAACCCGGGTCGCTAGGAGCGATCCGTCGGGCGACAGCTCCGCGGGACCATGCTCGACGAACTCCGCGGCTTGTGGCGTGCCCCACAGAATGCGTCCGTCCCGCGCAACCGAGAGCAAGTAGCGCCGGGCATCGTCCAGGGCCTCCTGGGCGCTGTGGGTCTGGCGGGCGTTCCCCAGGTGCACCCGCATGCGGACGATCATCTCCTCCGGCACGATGGGTTTGGTCAGATAGTCCACGCCGCCGGACTTGAAGCCCTCGACGATGTGCTGTGTCTCGCTGAGTCCCGTCATGAAGATCACCGGGACATGCTGCAGTTCGCGTAGCATCTTGATCCGCCTTGTGGTCGCGAATCCGTCCATGCCGGGCATGACCGCGTCCATCAGGATCACGTCCGGGGTCACCCGTTCGAGTAACCTCAGGGTGCTCTCTCCATCGAGGGCGACCAGCACCGTCAGCCCCATGTTCTCCAGTGAGTCGGTGAGCATTCCAAGCGTATCCGGCGAGTCGTCCACCACCAGAACGATCTCGCGGGTGAGTGTTTGTAAGTCGTTCATCGCATCAGGTTCTCGAGTAGCTCGCGCAGGCGTTTCAACTGGAACCCGCGGGTCAGTTCGCGCAGCTCGCAGACGAAATGCCGACAATTGGGATGGCGCTTCTCCAGCGAGTCCAGCTTCGACCCGATGCCACGCACGTGTCCGATCGTGATGAGCTCCAGCAACTCGTGGAGTTCTGCGGTCGGCGGGATGTCCGGGGCACTCCATAGCGGCGAGGTCCAGATGGGCGCTTTCTTGTCGCCTTGGGGCGCTGGGGCATGGATCCACTCCAGTTGGAGACGGCAACGGATCTGTTCCAACAGGACCGAGACCAGAATCGGTTTGACCACGTAGCCGTCGTGAATCGGTGGGTCCTCGGGGCCATCCTTGTCGTCGGCGACATCGGCCGAGACGATGACGATCGGGGTTCTATCGAATCCTTCGGCTCGAAGCACCCGCGCCAGCTCCCAACCGTTCATGCCGGGCATGGAGATATCGAGTAGAAAGAGGTCCGGGCTGTATTCCGCAGCCAACGCGCGGCACTCGACCGCATCGGCGGCGCCGACGACGAGAAACCCGAGTGGTGTGAGTATGTCTTCGATCAAACCGCGGTGATCGGGCTCGTCGTCGGCGACCAGGACCTTAAGACGGTCGCCCTTGTAGCCGACGATCGGTCGCTGGGGCTGTGACAAGCCCGCCGGGTTTGCGATCTCGGGTAAGAACAGCTTTACTCGGAATAGGCTGCCCTTGGCCAGGACGCTGCTGACGCGTAACTCGCCACCCATCACCTCGGTCAGCAGTTTGCAGATCGACAAGCCTAGTCCTGTACCCCGGGCCGATTGAACCAGCGGGGAGGCGGCGCGTTCGAACGGCTCGAAGATGCGCTGCTGGTCCTCGGGGGCGATGCCGATACCGGTGTCCTCGATCTCGAATTCCGCGACTTGGGCGCGGTAGCGTACGCGAAGCATGACCCGCCCGATCGCCGTGAACTTGATCGCATTGGTCAGCAGATTGATCAGGATCTGGCGCAGCCGATTTTCATCGGTGCAGATGGTGGTCGGAAGCTTTCCGGACGACTCGAAGGCGAACTCGATTCCCTTCGCCGCGGCTTGCAGCCGGAACATATCGACGATCTGGTCCAGGAAACCGTGAAAGTCGACCTCGTCGCGATGCAGGTGCAGTCGACCCGCCTCGATCTTTGCCACGTCGAGAAGTCCCGTGATCAATTCCGACAAGTGATCGGCGCTACGCTTGATGACCGCTAAGGCTGTCGTGCATTGCCGCGGAATCGCCGGGTCCTTCTCCAGCAACTGGGTGTAACCGCCGATCACATTGAGCGGCGTGCGAAACTCATGACTCAGACCGACGACGTAGCGACTCTTGGCCTGATTCGCGGCCTCGGCCTTTTCCTTTGACTCATGCAACAGTGCATCGGTTTTCTCATGCGCCTCGATTTCTTCCATCAGCATCCGCGTATGACGTGTGGCCTCGTTCTTAGCGATACGGCGGCTTTCGCTCGCGAGGATCAGCAACCAGGACGCGATGCCGAAACAGAGCATGGACAGGAAAAAGACCTTCCACAGTGTCTGAGCCACGGCATCGGCGGGGACCGACGGGTCAATCGCGGCCTGGAGATAGATCAGCCAGAGCATCGCGCTCATCAGACTGTTGAGCAGAAACAGCAATGCCAGGTAGCGGCCGAGCCGAGAGTTCAGGCGTGAAACCAGGGTTTTGGGCAACCAGGCCTGCATCCAGCCGAGTACCTGCTCCGACACACGCGACTCGCTCTTGCACATGTCGTGGCAACGCGCATCGAGGGAACAGCAGAGGGAGCAAATCGGTCCCGAGCAGGCGGGGCAGGGGGCGATGTCGGGGGTCTCGAACGGATTGTCGCAGACGGTGCAGCGCACCAGGCCGTTGGTTTCTGTATCGGTTTCGCGGGCGCGTGCCAGATAGTAGCGACCACCGGTGAGCGCCGCGATCGCCGGCGCCGACAGGAAGGCGACGCCGAAGGCGATGAACGAAGCGAGCGCCCGGCACAGGTCCCCGAACAGGCCGGAGTAGGCCAGCAGTGCGAACAGGATGGCGATGGACATCGCACCGACGCCCACCGGGTTGATGTCATAGAGGTGGGCCCGTTTAAACTCGATGTGCGGCGGACTGAGCCCGAGCGGCTTGTTGACGACCAGATCCGCGACTAGTGCGCCAACCCAGGCAACCGCCAGAATCGAGAAAAGCCCAAGGATCTGCTCTAACGCCTTGTAGATCCCCAGCTCCATCAGCATCAACGCGATGACGACGTTGAACACCAGCCAAACCACGCGGCCCGGGTGACTGCGGGTCAGCCGCGAGAAAAAATTGGACCAAGCGATCGACCCGGCATAGGCATTGGTGACATTGATCTTGACCTGCGAGAGCACGACGAAAACTCCGGTTGCGGCCAGGGCCAGCGCGGGGTTGGTGAAGACCTCGTTGTAGGCGAGCAGATAGAGCTGCGAGGGATCTCGCGCCTGTTCGACGGGAACCAGCATCCTGATCGCTAGGTAGGCCAGGAAGGACCCCGCGAACATCTTGGCGGCACCGAGGATGATCCATCCCGGACCCGCCATGATCAGTGCCGACCACCAGGCGATGCGTCGCCCCCGGTGTCGCGGCGGCAGGAAGCGCAGAAAATCCACCTGCTCGCCGATTTGCGCCGTCAGCGAGAAGACCACGGCGGATGCCGCGCCGAACAGCATGCAGTTGAAACCTGCCCCGTCGGTGCCCGAGACCCCACCGTAATCGGTCCAGCCTTCGAATTGCGCATGCCCTTGGAACCCAATGAAAACGAATGGCAGCAGATGCAGGATGATCCAAGGGGGTTGGGTCCAGAGTTGGAACCGACTGATCAGCGTGATGCCGTGGGTAACCAGTGGAATGATCACCAAGGCGCTGATCACGTAGCCGATGGACAACGGCAGACCG
>JBATTL010000779.1:0-2324 GCA_049670525.1 Thiohalocapsa sp.
CGAGGTGGAGGCCGACTGATGCATCTCCAGCGGCTTTGGCTGGGCGCCTTTCGTAACCTGCGCGACCTGGAGATCCGCTTCACCGCGTCGGTGACGGACAGCGCGGGCGAGGCGCAGCGCCTGAAGAGCCACGCGATCATCGGCCCCAACGGCTCCGGCAAGTCCAACCTACTGGAAGCCATCGTCAGCATCTTTCGCGACCTGGACCTGAACCAGACGCCCGGCTTCGACTATGCGTTGGACTACGAGTGCCGCGGCCATGCGGTGTCGATACAGGCGAGCGCGGGCCAACCCCCTCGGGTGCAGATCGACGGCGAGACCGCTGACCCCTGGATACTCAGCGACATGCACCGCGAGCACCCGGACACGGGCAAGGTCGAGCGCGGCAAGGCCCGCCGCTATCTTCCGTCCAATGTCTTTGCCTACTATTCGGGCAAGAACGAGCGGCTGGAGGCCCTGTTCCGGGACCATCAACGGGCCTTCGTCGACAACCTGAACGAATTCGATGCGCCAACCGACGACCGCACGGGCTTCGAGGACACCGCCGCCTCCGATGCCCTGGTCCGGCGTCTGTTCTACTGCCGCCATCCCCACGCCAAGCTGGTGCTGCTGTCGCTGTTGCTGGCGCCCGAGAAGCCGCTGAAGGAGATCTTGGACGATCTGCGCATCGTCGACCTGGACTCGGCCCTGTTCGTGCTCAAGCAGCCCTGGCGGCTGAGCGGCGATACCCTGAGCCCCGAGGACATCCGCCAAGGCAGCCCGCGCTTCTGGTACGACCGCACCCGCTTTACCGAGGAGCTGCTGGAGAAACTCTGGGAACTGGCCGTCGCGCCCATCGACGACACCGCGGAGCTGACCATCGACTTCCGCGGCCGGGTCGAGGAGCAGGCCCTGCTGTACCTGTTCCTGGACTCAAGGGAGAAGCTCACCGAGCTGAAGGATCAGGTCGGCGACTCCTACCGCTTCTTCCGCTTCCTGGAGGGCGCCTACATCGCCGACCTGCTGGAGGATCTGCACCTGTTCGTCCGCCATGAGAACGCCGACGGGCTGATGACCTTCGATCAGCTCTCCGAGGGCGAGCTGCAATTGCTCACCGTGCTCGGCCTGATGCGCCTGACTCACCAGGACGAGTGTCTGTTCCTGCTCGACGAGCCGGACACCCACCTGAACCCGCTGTGGAAGCTGCGCTACTTCGAGCGCGTGGAGCAGGTCCTGCACCAGCAGCCCGACGGCCCCATCAAGGGCGACTCCCAGATCATCGTCACCACCCACGACCCGATGATGATCGGCAGCCTGCGCCGCGAGCAGGTGTCCATTCTGACGCCCAACCGACAGGGAGCCGAGGGGTTGACCACCCAGTCGTGGACCCGCAAGGCATGGGCATCGCGGGCCTGCTGAAGAGTGACCTGTTCGGCCTGCGCTCCACCGTGGACACCGAAACCCTGCGACGGCTGGACCGGCGCAACCTGTTCTATGCCAAGGGCGGTGACCGCACGCCGGCGGAGACCGCCGAGATGCAGCGCCTGAGCGCAGAGCGCTCCGAACTCGGCTTCGCGCAAGACTTCAAGGACCCTTACTACGCGCTGTTCGTGCGCAAGATGGCCCAGCACACCAAGTTCCACCAGCCCACGCTCACGCCCGAGCAGATGGCGGATCAGGATGCCATCGCCGAGCGGATCATCAGCGAGGTGCTGGCGGAGGGTGATCGGCAATGAGATGGATCGATTTCGACAACAAAAAGCCGACGGATGCCTTTCCGGGCTGGGCGCCTTGGAGCCAGGAAGAGTGGCATGCGTGGCTGGACAAGTCCGCGCAGCTGTTAGCGCAGGTCAAGGCGCTGACGGAAGAAGCAGAGGCATTGCGGCAAGCGGGAAATGAGGATACGGCCAAAGAGAAGATCAAGGCCCGCAATGCGTTTATCAGCGACAAGAGCGGTCACTGGGGCCAGTTGAAGCCCTGGCTGCTTGCACTGTCCCACGGCAAGTGCTGGTTTTCGGAGTCGAAGGACATCTATTCGCATTACCACGTCGAGCACTTCCGTCCGAAGTCCGAGGCCAAGGACCTGGACGGCAGTACGCAGGACGGCTATTGGTGGCTGGCCTTCGACTACAGCAACTACCGCATCTGCGGCAGCGTCGGCAACAGCAAGAAGGGTGGCTGGTTTCCGCTGCGCCAGGGGTCCATGCGCTCTTGCTATGAGATTGTGAAAGTATTGGCGTTGGACATTTGCTGAGGCACAGGGGCACGCTGCGAGCGCGCGAAACGGCGCCAATGGGCTTGATCGACGTTCTGAGGTGGGTGAATTGCGGATACGGCCGGAAAAC
>JBATTL010000780.1:0-9442 GCA_049670525.1 Thiohalocapsa sp.
GCGACGACGAGATGCAGACCATCGACGCGATGGGTGCCGGCGAGGCGCGGCGGACCTGCCCTGACCCGTCGACTGTCGCCTAACCGACGCGGCCCGACTGGCCTCAGTACCAACTTCTCCACTGACCGGTGAGTGACGAATCGATCGCGAATCGATCGCATCTTGGCGAAAGCCCGACGGAGCGGACAAATGCCAATCGAGCGAACCGGTTAAACGGGCCTCAGGTGAACATGTCGCTGGTGATATTGGCGAACCAGCCGTGCGCGAACTGCACCTCGACGGCCTTTATGCGCGCGTCGGCGTCGGCCGGGCTCAGACCGCCGGAGCCAGGGACGCTGGTGATCTCGCCATCCTTTAGTTCATAGACGCCGGCGACCGAGATGCCGTGATCCGGTGCGATGATGCTATAGCAGGTATTGACATAGGAAGGCGCCGGACTGGTCTCGCCGTTCAGCGCGGCGGCCACCGCCGCGGCGCAGACTTTGCCCTGACTGTTGGCGGCATATCCGGACTTGGGCATGGCGCCGGCGATGCAGGCATCGCCGATGACATGTACGTTCGGGTGCAGGGTTGATTCGAAGTTGCGCTGGTCAACCGGACACCAGCCCGAGTCGCCGGCGAGTCCGGCGATCTGGGCGAGGGCGCCCGCGCGCTGATGTGGAATCAGATTGATCACGTCCGCCGAATAATCGTCCACCTCGCCGATCAGTGTGCGGTTGCCGGGATCGATGCCCTCGATGATGCCCCCACTGGCGCCGGAAACCCATTCGATCATGTCGCCGTAGTGTTCCTTCCAGCCTGCCTGGAACAGGCCCTGCTTGGAGAAGGCGTCCTTGGCGTCGTAGATCAGGATCTTGGACTTTGGCTTGTGATGGCTGAAGTACAGGGCAACCTGCGCGGCGCGCTCGTAGGGGCCGGGCGGGCAGCGGAACGGGTTCGGCGGTGCGACGATGGCGAAGACGCCGCCGTCGTCCATGGCCTCCAGCTGCTTGCGCAGCGCCTGCGTCTGGGGGCCGGCCTTCCAGGCGTGGGGGATCTGCTCGGCCACCTCGGCACTCATGCCGTCGATGGCGTCCCAGCGATAGTCGACGCCGGGGGAGACGATCAGCCGGTCGTAGTTGTAGCGGTTGCCGCTGCTGCCGCGTACGAAGCGCTGTTCGGGATCGATCTCGACCACCTCGTCCTGCATCACATTGATGCCACGCCGGGTCAGGCCGCGATAGTTGAACGTCAGGCTGGCGATGTCGCGCTCCCCGCTCAGGACCTCGTTGCTGAGCGGGCAGGAGACGTAGTACGGGTTCTTTTCGATCAGTGTGACGCGGATTTCCGGGTCCGCCATGTGCAGGTATTTGGCCGCGACGGCGCCGCCATAGCCGCCGCCGACCACCACCACTCGGGCCTTGGGTTCGGCACGGCCGATCAGCGGGAATCCAAGGCCGACTGTCGCCACTGTCGCCGCCGCGCCCTTTAACAGATTTCTTCGAGTCTGGTCCATCATTTCTCTCCCTCGTAATAACGGGCAAGGGAGGCGAGTTCCTCGTCAGACAGGTCCATGACCCGCTGTCCCATCTTGCGTGGTGAGCAACCCTTGCCTTCCGCGCGGCAGTTCTCGAGGGCATAGTTGGTGTACTCCGCCCATTGTCCGGCCAGCCGCGGCGAGTCGTCGTCCTGGGCGCGGCCGCCGTCCTCGTGACAGCTTTCGCAGTGTTCTTCGTGCAGGCCGGCGCCGGCGTGAATCAGAGCCGCATCGGCGATCCGATCGTTCGATACCCAGGGCTGGTTGGCGTAGAAATCGGCGATGGCGCGAATCTCCTGATCGGAGTAGCCGCGCATGATGCGACCCATGATGGTCGACGAGCGCAGACCAGTCTTGTAGTCGTCCAGGACCTCGATCAGGTATTCCTTGTTCAGCCCGCCGATGGTGGGCATGTACTCGCCAGCGCTGGCCCCATTGGTGCCATGGCAGCCGGCGCATGTGTTGGCCAGCATCGATGGGGAGCGGACGTCCGATGCCAGTGCGGGCTGCTCGGCCAGGAGCGCCATGACACCGATCGCGGCCAACGCCGCCGAGAGCCTGAGCATGCGGCGGTGGAGCTTTGGGGCATACCTTAAACTGCTTGGTTTCATGTGTCGGGCTCCTCGTTGATAGTCGGCGCTGTTGCCGCGCCTGATGGTCGGATGCGGCTGCATCCTATGCTTAACGGGCACGAGCTTAGGGCAGAGCCCGAGAACAACCTTGATTTGACTCAAGCATTGGAGGTCCTTGCCTAACCGTTGATCTGAGGCAATGGCCGCTGTATGGGGGCGCAGTGCTGCTGCGTCAGGGACGAGTTTGCCGGGAAACCGGGCAAGGAACCACGCCGAGGTCGGCAGCGTCGTCCCATCCCGCAAGCCGCGTCAAGGCGTTGCGATCAACAATGGTGATGTGTGCGCCGTGAACCGAGATGATGCCGTCCCGCGTCAGTTGCTTGGTCAGCCGCGAGAATGCCTCGGGCTTGATCGACAGCCGGGAAGCCAGGACGCCCTTACGCACATCAAGGGCGAAGGTGCAGCGATCTTCGGGGCAGTGTTCGAGCGGATAGCGCGCGATTCGATTTTTGGATGTATGCAGGGTCACTTTGCGCCGGCAACCGTCTGTGCTGAGTCTAGTCTTGGATCGCCGATTCAACCCGTGCAAGCTCCAACATCACCGCGTGATAGCGCAACCAGGCCGTCGCGAGCAATGCGAACAGCCAAAGTGCCGACAGTGCCAGCAACAGGCCGGCGATCCATGCCAGCGCCGGCTCCAGCACGCCGATCACCGCGGTGAGTAACGCCCCGACATGCATCGCAAAATGCACGCGCGCCAAGCGCTCCGGCAGGAGCCGATGCATATGCGGTATGCGGACCTGCAGACGTCCCAGAGAGATCTGCCGGGATTGCAGATGGAACCAGCATAGGAAAGGCACAATCTTCAACAACATGCCGCTCGGCAGCCCAACACCGACCCCGATCAGCAGCAGCACGCCGATCAGTTCCAGCGACGCCGCCATGGCCCAGCAAAGAACGGCCGCCAGCAGCGCCCCCAATGCCGACCACCAGTGCAGCAGTGTTGCGTCCAATCTGGGTCTTGATCGGCGCCGTTGCAGCCTGAGGGTCGCCAGGGCGAAAGCCGAGAAGCCGAGCGCCAGCAGCCATTGCAATGCCGGCATGGCGGCGGGCCCGGCAAACCTTGGCCAAGCTTGCATTAGCGTCGATCCGCACAGCACGAGAAACATCAGCGGCACCAATACGCGCCGCATCCAGCCAGGGTAGGGGGCCGTTACGTGAAACAGCGGTACCACCTGCATGCCGACGGCCAGTATCAGCAGACCAATCCAGCCGAACAGTCCCCAGGCGACGTGAAGCTGGACCCAGTCGGCCAGGTTCGATAAGGGCAACCAGCCGAGCAGGGCCGAGGTAAGAGTCAGACCCAACGACACCGTGATCAGCAATGACAGTGTCGTTAGCCGCAATGCGCGCCGCGTGGCCGCGCCGCCACGCCCGCGCGACAGTGCGGTCAGTGCGGTCAGTGCGGCCAGCGCGAAAAGGGCAAAGCCGAGTCCAGCCGAGATGGCACCGGCGGCGAGCACATGGCCGCCGCTGCCAAGAAAACCGAGCGCCAATAGCATCGCGCCCGCGGTGACCAACAGATGCACGGCGGGCGCGATCAACCGAACGCCCGGCACCGGAGCACCGGCGATCACCGGCAGCATCTGCAGCAGCGCTCCGAGCATGATCTGGCTCAGGAACCCGACCGTAAGCAGGTGGGTTGCGGCGAGTGCGGCAGGCGACCAACGCGATCCCAAGACCGTCTCCCCCTGCAACGCCAGCAGCACACCGGCGGCGACGGCGAACCAGGGAGCAGTCAGGAACAGGCGCAGCGGCAAATGGGCCGGCGGCGCCTGATCCAGACTGAGACCGCCGGTTGCGATCATAGGGATCGGAGGGTGCGGGACGCGTCGGTATCTGCCACGGGTTCGATCAGGATGCGCCAGTCACCTTCGCTCCCGGATACCTCCCAGCCGTACCCCATGCGCCGCAGCAGGTCATAGAGCGGGTAGGGCTGGCGTCGATGCCGCAGTGCCAGTCGATCCCCGCTTGGAAGGTCAACCAATGCATCCAGAACCCGCTCCAGGGGTTCCGGGGGCGGCAGATCGGAGACGTCGAGCAAGTGGTCCACGCCGGACTAATCCGCGAACTCGGAAAGCAACGCGGCGGCCTCGGTGGCCAGCGCCTGATCCGCGAGTGGATAGAGGATGGCCTCTTCCTTGGCATTGTGCTGCTGGATGGCGAAATGCAGAGTCTCGATCAGACCAAGGCATTCGTCAGCGTCGCCGGCCAGCACCGCCGCTTGAAGATCCACTATCAATTGGCGGAGCTGCGCATGTTCCTGGCGCATGACCCCCGTCGGTCCGGATGCCATGGGCGCGGCGGCCTCGAGGGGTGGAAATAGCGTCTGCTCCTCGAACGCAAAATGGTTCTCCATTGATTTGGCCAACTGTTGAGACTCCTGCCCGGTTTGTTGCCAGTCGGCGCGGTTGGCAGCGGACTCGATTCGGGCTAACAGTTGATCGCAGCGGCGATGATCCGCCGTCAATGTCTCGGCGATGGAATCCGGCATGGGGAGCAATCCTCTTCTCGTGGTTGTCGAACGTCTGGCCTATTCCGGCGATAAAGGCCGAACTGCCGACGATTCTCTAACCGTCGAGAGGCTTGCCGCCTTGACTTGAGTCATGCCGGGTTCCGCGATGTGCTCTCGGTGGGCTTTCGGATGTAGCCGCCGTCCGCCCCGAGCAGGTACGCGCCAGCGCCGTGATCTACCGAATCGCGGCCGGCGGGTGCGTTGGGATCGGCGGCCTTCTGCTAGCGAACACCGATATTGACAGTGAAGGCCCTGATCCGTGCCGGCGAACCCGTAAGGCCGATCAGACGCGGGTCGGAACAGGCGTGAAGCTCGGCAACGTCTCGGACCTGTCGCGTTCCGGTTCGACCAACGCTCCACTGGGTTGTACTTGCTGTGGTAGGGCGGGTAGTAGAGCAGTTGGATGGGTTTGGCGATCTGGTCGGCGAAATCCACCATGCGCTTGAGGAACTGTATGCGCCGTGTGTTGCTTTCGGGGCCATTGTCGGCCTTGATCTGGAGCAGCGAAACGGTAGCGCGTTGCGCTGGCGAAAGGTGTTCCCGCCAGGCGTGCAGTGCATCGACGATAAAGTCGCTGGTCTTCGCCGAACTGCCGAACGTCAGATGCAGTCCACCGGTGTCTTCGTTGACGATGCCGAACGGAGTGTATTTTTACTCGCATCCCATGTCGTGATCGACGGCCTGGTTGTCGCCGGGCGTCTTGCCACCGCGGGAGTACGCGCCGCTGTTCACCGTGGCCTTGCAGTCCATGCTCAAACGCATGACCGCTGCGCCTTCGCGGGCTTGCTGCTTGCGCTGGATGTTGGTGAAGATGGCATGGTCTGCGGGAGTTTTTTCTGGGTTTAGCCTTGAGCACCGGACGCAGCCGGTAGCCGTTGCGATTGAGCACCGCCGCCATCGTGCTCGCAGACGGTAGCCCCGCATCGCTAAACCCCTGCGCGCGCAACTGTTTGAGGGCTTGGGCTGCCGTCAGTCGCGTGAACGAGAAGGTCGTGCGGAAGCTCGGGTCCTATTGGGAATGCGACTGCGCCAGTGCCCACAACGCACCGGCCGCCTTGGGATGCTTCTCCTCACAAAGCTTATCGCCTCCGAAGGCTGACTGTGGGCTCAGCGAGTATGAGTGTCTCTTGCGGCACTGTGATTAACGAGCGTCCCAATCTATTGGCACCTGGCACCTGCGTCAGCGTGTGACTCTGGGATCATTGGGGCACAACGGTGACGGGGCAATTCGCATGATGGATGACGCGGTGGCTGACACTGCCCATGAGCATTTCCGAGATCCGAGACAAGCCTCGGCTTCCCATGATGATGAGTGGATTCTCGATGCTCTTAGCGTATGCGATGATCGCGCTCGCCGGATCACCGCTCAGCACGGTCTCTTCGACCGCAACACCGCCGGCGCTGATTACTTGACGCGCCCGTTCGAAGACATCGCCGCCCCGCTTGTCACGCAAATCGGCAATATACTCTGGCGAGTAGGATTTGAGCTGGTCAGCTGCCGTGCCCTCCGACGGCACGCCCAACATGTCCAGCGCGTCTTTCGGGAAGGCGAACAGCAGGCGGAGTGGAACAGCAAGCGGTTCGGCCAGCGTCGCCGCGAAACGTACTGCTGAATCGGAACCCTGGGACCCGTCAACGGGAACCAGAATCACCTGTGTGCGTTGACTCATAGCTGCATCTCCGTCATTCGCTGCAATCACCGATCGCGCATGATTGCAGAGTAGCTCTTTGTTAATCTGTGCTCTCTGCTGGCCAGAAGCGATTCAAGGCTTTTTGCGAATGCTGCTGACGAACGTCTTGACCACGACGAAGAACGTCAGCAGCATTAAAAGCACTGCAACCGGGCGGGTAAAGAACATATAAGGATCAAATTGCGATGTGATCACTACTTGCTGCAGTGCGCGCTCCCATTCGGGAACGAGGATAAAGCCAATCAAAAAGGCGACGTATGAGAAATCGAGCTTTCTCATGAAATAGCCGATGACCCCGAAGATCAACATCACAACCACATCAAAAACAGATGATTGGCCCAAGTAGGAGCCCATGATGCAGGTGAATATTACGATGGGGTACAGGATCACGGCCGGTATCTCGACGGCCTTGCAGAACAGCTTCAGACCAAAAAGCCCAATGACCAGTAGGAATAGGCTTGCAACGATCAAACTGCCGAAGATACCGTACATGAGCTGAGCATTTTGCTCGAACAGCAAGGGGCCCGGCATCATGCCATGTATCATGAATGCCCCCATTAGCATGGCGACAGCCAGATTACCTGGGATACCAAGTACGAACAGCGGGATCAGGCTTGCCCCGACAACCGAGCTGTTCGCGGATTCCGATGCGGCGATCCCTTCCAGCTTTCCTTTGCCGAATTCGTCTGGTGTGTTCGACCGTTTCTGGGCTTGGTCATAGGCCAGGAATGACGCCACCGGTGCGCCAAGGCCTGGCATCGCGCCAACTCCAACGCCAATCAGACTGGAACGCAGCATGGTCGTCATGCTTTCGCGATACTCTTTCAACGAGACATGGCGATCCTCGGGCTTGGATGAAAAAGTCATCGTTGACTCAAGGGCGCCGGCCTTGCCGACGTGACGTTCGAGCTGAATGAGAATCTCGGAGAATGCGAGCAGGCCGATCGCGACCGGAATAAGCGCAAGACCGCTGTCCAACTGATAGATGTCGAATGTGAGACGAGGCAACGCGGTGACAGGCTCGGTGCCGATCATTCCCACCAATAACCCCAGAGCGGCGGCGATCAATCCCCGCGATATCGACTTGCTGCCGATTCCGGCAATCACCGTCAACGCCAGGGATATCAGTGCGAACATCTCCGGCGGTCCCATGTACAAGGCGACGGTTGCGAGCGGCGCGGCAATAACCACAAGGACCAGGGTCGAGAAGAAGTCACCCGAGACCGAGCTGTAAAGCGCCATCCGCAACGCTTTCTCACCCTTCCCCTGGCTGGTCAACGGATAGCCATCCCAGGTGGTTGCCGCGGCTTCGGGGGTTCCTGGTGTTCGCAACAACACCGCTGAAATCGCGCCCCCGAAGAAGGCCCCTTTGTTGAGCCCGACGAGAAAGCCAATTGCCGCCAGCGGTGACATGTAAAAGGTCAACGGGATGAAGAGTGCAATGGCCATGGGGCCATTGATACCCGGGATTGCACCGATCCCGACACCGATCCCGACGCCAACGAACACGAAGAGCAGGCTGGTTGGCGACAGTGCATCGAATAGTCCGGCAATGATTGCTTCCATCGCTCATAACCCCCAAAGGTCGGTACGACCTGGCACGGGAACGTTGAATCCATAGCGCATCGCCGTGTACATCAGCGCCACCACCACGACAGCCAGCACGACAGAGCGGATCAGGTCTCGGCTTCCAACTAGGTATTGAATCGCCAGCATGAAGAGAATCGATGTTGGCACGAACCCAATCCAATCCATAGCGGGAATCAATAGCGCGCAGGGAATCATGAATCGTGCAAGGTGTCCGAGTTTTAGCCTGCCGAGTTGGCTAAACCCGCCTGAATCGCCGGCGTCCGGGTAGTCGGCGTCTTCAGGGCTGCGGGTTCTGCCGAACCATCGAACCAGCCCGGCGCGGGTCAGTTCCAGAAGAGACATGACCAAGACGATGCTGACGGCGACGTTGGGCACGAGTGCCGGGGACGCACCGTAGCCTGGATACGGCGGCGTATATGCTGGTATCACCCACAGCAAGCATGCGACGCTGAGCAGCGCAATGCAGCTATAAGTGGTGGTTTCTCGTTGTGTTCGGGTCACGGCATTTCCCCGTTGAATGCAGAATTCAGGGCGCGTTGCGTCCGCGCGACGGCACACCGCCGACAGTCCGCTCACAAAGCACGCGGGCGTGCAGCACCACAGGCTCAGGTCCCGGAGGCGTCGGACGAGGACGGATGACTGATCGGCTGCAGGGGCAACGCTGAGTCTTCAGCGTTGCCCCAGTGGCATCGGACTGCGCGCTACGCTCAGAGGCAAGAGGGACGCTGCAGGCAGCTAGGTCAAAGCAACAGCGTCGCCTGTTCTACCGTGCCTTGCCTATTGAGCTACTTTGCCGCTTCCGCTTGTGTTCCGAACAGATCGTACATCTCTTTCATCGACACGTCGGCGTGCTCGCTACCCCATCCCACTGGCAGCATCAGCAGTTGTTCCGTGATGAACGCCTGCGTTTCTTCGTCGGCTCCGAGCTTGTCAGCGACGGCTTCGAGTTTGGACATTCTGTCCTCGGGGACGCCCTTTGGCGCAATCAAGGCAACAATCATCTCGACGGACTCGTCGTAACCCTGCTCTTTGAGGGTCGGAACATCCGGCAGGGGTGGGAGTCTTTGATTCAGTGCAGATGCGATCAGCTTGAGACGACCGGCCTTGACGTGCTCGTACAGAATCGCGCCGACGTAGCCGATATCCGCATGGCCGCCGCTTACGGCTTGGATGACGGAAGGTCCGCCCTTACTTGGGATCAGCGAAATACGAACACCTTCCTGTTTGGCGATACGTTGAATGGCATCCCGATCGTCGGAACCATGAAACATCACCACCAGTGGCTCGTCGTTTTCCTTGGCCCATACGAAGGCCTCTTTCAGCGTGTTCCAGGGCTTATCGGGTTGGGATATGAAACCGCTTGAGTTGAGTGCCACCAAAGTCACGTAGTCGAAATCATCAAAGCCATACTTCACCGGCGAATGATGTGGCTGATAGGTGTAGGCGGTCGCAGCGGCGATGGCTAGCGTATAGCCATCGGGATCTGCCTTGCTGAGTT
>JBATTL010000781.1:0-7004 GCA_049670525.1 Thiohalocapsa sp.
CAGGATTGAGGTTCGCCTTCAAGGAGCACCGGCAGGAGCATAGCCGGGCCATGCGACTGCCGGTGCGACAATGAAGGCGGGCGTCAAGACAAGTCAGCTCGTATGAGATTTGACAGAAATCGCCTTAGTCTGGTAATCCGGCCATCCTCAACGCCTGTCGCAATCTGTCGAGTGTGTCTGATTCGCTGAATGGGAAGGCGAACTCGAGACGTTCCAGTCTCAGTTTTGGGTTTGAAATCAGCAACTCGTCAATCTCCCACTCGGCGCCGTCGATCAATCCGGCACGTGCCAGGGCGGCGGCATTCCACATGCGTGCTCTGGCATAGCCCGGATTGATCTGCAGTACGCGCTGGAAGGTCGATGCTGACTCCGGATACTTGCGCTGCGCGAACTGGATCTCGCCAAGTATCTCGAGGTAAGACGCCGGCGGTCGCGGGCTCAAACGGGTGGCCCGCTCCAGGGCGTCGAAGGCCTCCTCCGGGCGTCCCGCGTAATTGAGCGTCCATGCCTTCAGGGCATAGGCATCCGCATAGTTCGGCTCCACATCGATGGCCCGCTGTGCTGCCGCGACGGCATCGGCATAGCGACGCCGGAAAAGGTCTATTTGCCCAGTGACGAAATGCACCTGAGGCAGGGATGGTTCCAAATCGGTGGCTGTCTCAACGAGTTCCGCAGCCAGCCCCAGCGCCTGTAGCGGACGTTCGGTCCAACCATCGATGGCTTCACGAGAATAGGTCATGGCGAGGCCCGCGTATGCGCGCGCGAATCCGGGGTCCAGCTCGATCGCATCCCGAAAATGATCCCTTGCAGCCAGATTCTGTATCGGTGAGCGGCCGCCGTGTTCCTCGAGGCCACGCAAGTAGCGATCATAGGCGAGCGCATTCGCGGTCGGTCGGTCGGCCAGCAGGGCCTGTTCGGATGTCGAGAGCTTGACCTCTAGCGCCGCGATGACCGCCGAGGTTATTCGGTCCTGGACGTCGAAGACATCGTTCATCGTTCCGGTGTAGCGTTTTCCCCATAGGGCGCGTTCATCGTCGGACTCGATGAGCTGGACATTGATGCGAAAACGATCCCCGAGTCGTTGCACCTTGCCAACCACCACATAGTCCAGATCCATATCCCTTGAGATCCGACGCATTCCTGCTTTTCCGCCTTCGTAGGCGAAGACGGAGCCTGGTGCGATCACTCGCAACGCCTCAAGTCTCGACAGATCCGTGATCAGGTCCGCGGTGATACCGTTGGCGAAATAGTCTTGATCGGGGGTGGCACCCAGGTTTTCGAAGGGAAGCACGGCGACAGCCGGCTTGTCGGTGAGTGGCGAACTGGGTCCGGGTTCGGTTTCATCGGTTTCAAGCAGCGTCCACAGCGCGATGCCCAACGCCAGCATGACCAGGATGGTCGCTATCCAGGCTGTCTCCCATCCTTGGCCCAGGTGCGCGGGGGCTCCGTCGGAATCATGCGATGAGCGGCCGTTTAAATCGGTACTGGGGATGGGTACCACTTCGGCGATCAAACGGTATCCGCTCTTTGGCACCGTCTCGATGACCCGTGGCTCGCGAGCATCGTCGCCGAATACCCGCCTGAGCTTCGCGATTGCCCCGGTGACTGAATCCGCGGTCACGAATCGGCCCGGCCAAAGTTGTTCCTCCAATTCGGGGCGACTCACCACGCGTCCGGCATGTTCCGCGAGGTAGATGAGTACCTGCATGGCCTTCGCCTCTAATCGCGCGTCTCGGCCATCACGGCGCACGCGAAGGGTCGACGGCTCGACACGGAAGCCGGCGACCTCGAACGAGCCTACAGTTGTCAGCGCTACTTCGCTCAACGGCGTTGCCGAAGTCTTGAGTAAATGAAGGATAAATATAGCATTTCATGCGCGTCAGATATTCTTCGCATAAACATCGGCGCGATGTCAGCCTGCCTCTTGAGCATAGCGCTATCTTCACACTGGCGGTGCCTGAATCAAGCCCGCCGAGCAGGCCCTGCCGCGTCCAGTCCAAACTTGTTACGCACTTTGGGCATCTTAGGCAGACTCCATTTCGAAACCGCGCTTCGCGCAGGAATCCAGAATGAAATGCATCAAAATCCTTGTTCCAGCGACCGCTTTGTTGCTCTTCGCCGCTACGGCATCGGCACAAGAGCCGCCCAGGTTCTACACCGACACCTATCCTAAGCATGCGCTCAAATCGCGGCTAGAAGCTGAGGCCGTGCTGTCCGGTAGTGACGCCCAGCTCGATACCGAAACCCGCGAGCTGATTGCGCTCGCTGTCGCGGCCCAGATCCCCTGCGCCTATTGCGTCTATGTTCATGACAAGAACGCGCGTGCGGCCGGAGCAACCGATGCCGAGGTGCGGGAAGCGGTCGCTACCGCGGCGCACGTGCGGCACTGGAGCACGGTACTCAATGGCATGGCGTACGACTTTGACGCGTTCAAACTGGAAGTGGATGGCATGTCGGCGTCTCAGTGACCGACCGCTATTGCGGCAAAGTGACGCGGACCAAACTGTCCGAAAACGAGAAGCCGCAATGCTGCTGTTCGATCCGCAACTGAAGCCGCGATGCTCGCTCTCGCCGCTATTGGGCGCTGATCGACGGCAGTGTGAACAGGTCCGGCTGCCCAGGTGAGGCGG
This sequence comes from Thiohalocapsa sp., assembly GCA_049670525.1. Lineage (GTDB taxonomy): Bacteria > Pseudomonadota > Gammaproteobacteria > Chromatiales > Chromatiaceae > Thiohalocapsa. The sequence goes on from JBATTL010000781.1 coordinate 2,631, forward strand.
GCAGGACCGCACCGTCGAAGACCCAGCGCAGCAGGTCATGGTGGACCGCATGTCCGCGCCAGGCTTGTAACCTACCGCCCTCGATGGCGTTGACTAGAACCACGACAACCCAGCGTCGGCCTTCCGCGTCGAGCAGGTAGCCGGCGATACAGCTCGCATCGCGAACGGTGCCGGTCTTGAGGTGAGCGCGGCCTTGGATCGGTTCGCGGCGCATGCGTTTGGTCAGCGTTCCGTCGACGCCGATGATGGCCAACGATGCTACCAGCTCCGGCATCCAGGGCTGCTGGTAGGCCCAAAACAGCAACTCTCCAAGGGCTTCGGCGCTGATGCGGGTATCGCGTGACAGCCCGGAGCCGTTGTCGACGAATATGTCCGGAAAGTCGAAGCCATGTTCCGTCAGCCAGTCCACCAGAACGGCGCGGGATTTTTCGGCACCGCCGGGCGGCCCGTCCCGCGCGACGCCGAGTTCCATGAACAGCATTCGCGCCATCAGGTTATCGCTGTACTTGTTGAGGGTACGGATTATCTCGCCAAGTGGCGCGGACTGGGCGCGATGGAATTGCTCGGCGTCGTCGGGCATGGTGCCGAGCAGCACGCGGCCGTCGATACTCCCTCCGAGCTGCCGCCACAGTGCATCGAAAGCCGCAGCGGCATGTTGCTCCGGTCTCAACACCAACCGGGCGACGCGCTCGTCCGGGCATTCGCTGGCGAAGCTCCCAGCTACCTTGAGCTGAGGCCGTCCGTCGTCGGGCTCGACGAAATTGGCCGTGAGACGATGGTAGCGGCCCTTGCAGGGTGCGGTGACGATCTTGGCTTCGTTGACGATCTTGACCGCGCTCAGCGGCGGCTCGGTGTAAACACCGACCCGCCCGTTCTGACGGTCGTGGTAAATGTGTATGTGGGTAACCTGCCGGTTGACGCTGAGCGCCGCGGGTAACGCGTTGTAGCTGCGTTGGGAAGCGCCGTCGAAGTCCCCGCGTTCCATCGACGGTGGCAACAGATGGCTGTCGTCGAAGATCAGGTCGCCTTCGATGTGCTCGATGCCCTTGGCGCGCACCGCGCGAATCAGTGCGGCGTAGGCCTCGGTCGTCAGGTAGGGGTCACCGTAGCCCTTGATAGAGAGATCGCCGACAAGGCGTCGGTCGCGAACGGCACCGGAGATCCGCACGTCAGTCTTCCAGCGAAACTCCGGGCCGAGCAGGTCCAGCGCGACGATGGTGGTGACAAGCTTGGCGACGGATGCGGGTATGCGCGGCCGCTTGGCATCGAACAAGAGGCGGGCCTGGTCGGCGTCGACGCGACGAACGTAGACGCTGACCTGGCTCGGGTCCAGCGCGAGTGCGGGCAGGCGCTCGTCAACCTCCGGCGGAAGATCGATGGCCCATTGCGCAGGTTCTGGAAGGTCGGAGTTGCGGGCGAGTTCCCCGGCCCCATCGGACTCCGCGACGACCACCGGTGTCACCAAGGTGGCGGCCACCAGGGTAACGGCGAGGCGGCGCAGACTCCGCGCCGTCAATTGCATTGGGCGAGCGTGCCTCAGAAGTCGTTGTCGGTCGGCGTTTCCGCCTTGGCCTTGCTCGCCGAGCCTGTGGCGGCTTGCTCGGCTGCCGCTGTCCGCCCGTTGCCTGCTGCATCGGCTTCTCCCTTATCGTCGCTGGACTCAAGCACCATCACAATGCCTGCCAGCGGCGGCAACGCCATTGGAATCGAGTTGGGGCGGCCCATCCAGCTGACCGGTTCGGCGTGGACGCCGCCACGGTTGCCGACATTGCTACCGCCGTACAACTCGGCGTCGGAATTGATCGCCTCACGGTAAAAGCCCGTTCGGGGTACGCCAATGCGATAGTTCTCCCGCGGCACCGGCGTGAAGTTGAAGGCGCAGGCGACAATCTGTTTGCCGTCGGTGGACTTGCGCAGATAGCTGAGCACCGATTGACTGCTGTCGTGGCAATCGATCCACTCAAAGCCACTGCTGTCGAAGTCGATTTCGTGAAGCGCCGGCAATTCGCGATAGAGCTGGTTCAGGTCGGCGACCATTTTCTTCAGGCCTTGGTGCTGCGGGCGTTCAAGCAGATCCCAGTCGGCGGCCGCGTCGAAGTTCCATTCCTTTCCTTGGCCGAACTCACAGCCCTGGAACAGCAGCTTCTTGCCCGGATAGCTGAACATGAAGCTGTACAGCAATCGTAGGGACGCGAATTTCTGCCAGGCGTCCCCCGGCATTTTGTCCAGCATCGACTTCTTGCCGTGCACGACCTCGTCGTGCGAGAAGGGCAGCACGAAGTTCTCAGTAAAGGCGTAGATTAGGCCGAACGTCAACAAATCGTGGTGGTAGTGGCGATAGATTGGGTCTTTTTCCATGTAGGAGAGGGTGTCGTGCATCCAGCCCATGTTCCATTTCATGCTGAAACCGAGACCGCCCAGGTAGGTGGGCCGCGAGACCTGCGGCCAGGCGGTGGATTCCTCGGCGATCATCAGAGAGCCTGGATGCTGCTCATGACTCACGCTGTTGAGCTGGCGCAGGAAGTCGACCGCGTCGAGGTTCTCGTTGCCGCCGTACTTGTTTGGTATCCACTCGCCGTCCTCGCGCGAATAATCCAGGTAGAGCATCGACGCTACCGCGTCGACCCGCAGCCCGTCGATGTGATACTCACCGAGCCAATACAGCGCGCTGGAAAGCAGGAAATTCTTCACCTCGTGGCGGCCGAAGTTGAAGATCAACGTCCCCCAGTCCTTGTGCTCGCCCTGGCGGGGGTCGGCGTGCTCGAACAGCGCGGTACCGTCGTAACGCGCCAGTGCGACGGTGTCACGGGGGAAATGGGCGGGGACCCAGTCCAGGAGTACACCAATACCCTGGCTGTGCAGATGGTCGATGAACCAGCGGAAGTCGTCGGGTGTGCCGAAGCGGGCGGTCGGTGCGAAATAGCCAGTCGCCTGATAGCCCCAGGAAGCGTCCAGCGGATGCTCGGTGATGGGCAACAATTCGACATGGGTGAAGCCCATCTCGGTGCAGTAATCCGCCAATTGTTCAGCCAGGACGCGATAGTTCAGGAAATCGCCATTCTCGTCGCGCTGCCAGGAGCCGAGGTGGACTTCGTAGACGGACATCGGGCTCTGCTGCCAGTTCGTTTCCGCGCGGCGTTTGAGCCAGTCGTCGTCGTTCCACTGAAAAACCGCTGGCGGCTGCAGGATACCCGCGTTGTTCGGGCGCTCCTGGAAAGCGTTGGCAAACGGATCGATTTTGACCACGGCGGTGCCCGCTTGGTCCCGCACCTCGAACTTGTACAGAGTGCCCGCCGACAGACTGGGGATGAACAACTCCCAGACGCCACTGCCCCCGCGTATGCGCATCGGATGCACGCGCCCATCCCACTGATTGAATTCGCCGACCACGCTGACGCGCGTCGCACTTGGGGCCCAGACCGAAAACTGGTAACCGAAAATCCCGTCGACCGTCCGTTCGTGAGCGCCAAGGAAGCGGTAGGCGTGCCAGTGGCGACCCTCTCCGAATAGGTGGAGGTCGAAGTCGCTCAGCTGCGGTGAAAAAGTGTACGGGTCGTAGTCCGTGTGGACCTTCCCCTGTTTGTCGTACCAGCTCACCTGATAGTGGCCGTCGATCTTATCCGCTGGCCCCTCCCAAAAGAAAAGGTCGGTGCCTTCGACGCGCTGAAGATCAATCCCGGCCGCGTTGATTCGTGCGCGCTCCGCCTGGGGCAGGAACACACGCACGACGGCTTTTCCGTCTTCGGTTTCGTGACGACCGAGCACTTCGAAGGGCTCATGGTGGCGAGCCTCGACGATCCTCTTCAGGGGCTCCGGGAGGTTGGCAGGCTGAGCTGGACCGATCGGCATAGTCTCTGGTTTCCCGATAGATAATGGTGAAGAGTTTGCAGCAAAGCAGGGGCGCCGAGTCGTCGCCAATAACAGCCGCGAGTGAAACCCAACTCCATGGCGTTTCCGGCGCGCGCCGAGGATGGCTCCCATCAACAATCGCTTGGACGACGGAAACCAGGGCGACTGAAGACATAAGGAAGTTGGAAATCGCCCGAATGTTCAATAGGGCGTTTTCCGTTTTGACCTTCGATCAGGATGGCCGACAGGTCAGTGTCGCCCCAGCCGAGTCCGGGCGTCGGCGCCTCACTTTTCGATGATGGTAACATACAGGGCGCGCGGCCAATTCCGCTCAGGATCAGCGTCGGTGCGTCAGCAGTAAGGTGGCGGGAGCGGCGCACCGGACACTGTGTCCCGCACCATTCACGCGCACTCATGGCTATTGCGATCGTCGCGGCCACGGCCCCTTCGGCCGCGACACCGACCGAGGCGCAGAGGTCCAAACAGGTCACAACATGCCGGATTCCAGTCCGCGGTTCGTCAGTC
>JBATTL010000782.1:0-4200 GCA_049670525.1 Thiohalocapsa sp.
CTGCGCGAATCGTGGAAACGCCTAACCGCTCTAATCGGAGCCGGGACTGACTCAGACGCAATCATAGGGTCGCCAACGGGTTGTTGGTCTTCGAAGCCTTCACCACCCGCACGGGTTTGTGAGAGAAGTGTCAGTTGGGATTGGATTGGCCTGCGTTATAAAAGCGACTACGGCGTTTCCATCACAGAACACCCTGGGCGTAGTCGTATTGGATCCAAAGAGTGTGTACCCGTAAGTGCTGCCGTAGCTATACGTGACTGAGTTTCCGATTTGGCCGAATGACCAAGTTCCCACGTCGGTATCGTAGGTGCCCAAGGGGTCGTTGCTTCCGCGTCCCCACTCGCCTAGGGTTCCACCCGCGTAATGCGTTTCTGACCAGCGTTGATTTGGGTCATTACCCTGGCCAGGTCTGTGTGCGCACACCAAATCTCCGGCAAGCTCACTTCCGTTGACCACAGCTGTGAACCCACCACACCCAAACAAGGGAAATGCCATAACCGTTTCCGCGAATGTGCATAGGATCGAGACCGTTGTGAGAAAGGCTAGCGCCGACTTCTGCATGGTTGTTTTCCCGCTGGTCAAATCTCTCGGTGCGCCTTGCGAAAAGTGATGGAACCAAAAGACCCGAGTGCCTGGGCGGGTGCGCTTCTCCGGCCCAGGAAATTGCGTCGTCGGTATTTAGCGGTTAAGGAGTGCGTGCGTCTCCGCTCGCGGAATCCATGAGCGCCGGCTGGTCACCGACTTCGTCAATCTCAACTGCTCGACGCACTGCTGGCCCCGCCCTTGCGTAGGGCGATACAGCAGAAGGGGCGACAAATCAAACCGCCCCTGCCAGCCTCGGAATCGCCCTCAAGAGCCGTCCGGCCGCGAGGTTAAGCGGGAGCCGAGCCCCGGTCAAGGCGCATTGATAGGCGAGTGCGGGGTTGGCGAAGGGAGCCAAGAACCTCTAGGCGGCTGTCCGACCTAGGGTCTCGACGTGCTAAGTCGGACAGCCTACTAGCAGCACGAGTGAAGCGGCGTGCCGACCCGCGATCGACTCGCCCGGGTCGAGAACCGCGTCGCCGAGCAGCACCAGGGCCGCCGACAGCAGCATGACCAGATGACGGGTCCAGCTCCCTGCGGCGCCGCGATAGATGAAGACGGAGTCGCACAGATACATTGCCTCCGATTTCGTACCAGGTCGTGGAGGACGAGTTCTCCGGTGCGATCGCCTGTCGTCATGGCGTCCTTGCGTGAGGTACTGCTCCGGTATAGCCTTGCACGGCTTTCTCTACCCATACCACATTATATTTAAGGACAATGCCATGAGTAAAAACCGAGTCGTTCCCGCTGCGGTCTGCGCCGCTTTGTTGTCGGTGCCCGCCGCCTCGCCCCTGTATGCGCAGGTCGATCTGACCACTGAACCCGTGGTCGCCGAGGCCATGCAGAGCACCATTGCCGGCGAGGTCATGGTGGTCAACACCGAGACTCGGATGATGACCCTGAAGAGCGCCGACGGCGCCTACGAGGTCCTTCACGTACCGCCGGAGGTCGAGCGCCTCGACGAGATCAAGATCGGCGACATGGTCAGCATCACCGAAACCACCACCGCGCTGATCGAACTGCAAAAGGGCCGAGATGCCGGTGCGATGGGCGCCGAGGGCGACACCAAGGTCGAGCGCGCTGGCAGTGGCGACAAGCCCGCGGGCACCATCACCGACACCCTGACCTTGTACGGCAAGATCGTCAGCATCGATAAGTCCGCGAGCACTGTCACCGTCCAGGGTGCCGAGACGACCCGGATCTTCCCAGTGGAAGATGCCGCCGTGCTGAATGAGCTGGCCATCGGCGACGGCGTCGTGGCGACCTTTCGCAACGTGATCAGCGGAGAAGTTATGGTCAAGTAAGACGCTGCGCCGCGTTTGCGAATAAGCCGCCTGCGGGCAAGCCACCCGACAAAGGTGTTGCATCGATCTAGAATTATGCGAAATCTCAATGAGCTAGCGCCGATTTGATCGCAGAAGAATGTTTTGCGCGCAAGAGCCACATAACTCATTGAAGAAGAGCAAGTTTTCTCGTTTCGGTCGCTAATCGCAACACCTTTGTCGGACGGCTTGCCTGCGGGGCGGTTTTTTAGGGAGCCCGTTTCGCTCGGGGCGACCTGATTCGACTATTTCGGACCGCGGGCGTGCGTTGGCGCGGGATCCTCCGTCCAGTCCAGAGGACTGGCTCTAGAATCCAACCGCATCGGCGCATTAGTCCAGACCGCATTCAGGCGGCTGCTTCCCTGGCAGCCCAGATGCCGCTCGGCAAGGTGTGCTGCACATACTCGCCGAAGTCCCGAGGCGCCCGCCCGAGCGCCCTTTGCACCCCGTCGGTGACGTAGGCATTGCGCCCATCGAGCACCTCCGCGATCAGCTCCGCGAGGGCGCTTGCCTCCTCGCCCGGGAGCCCGAGTGCCACCAACTCCTTGGCATAGCCGCTTGCCTTCACCGGGCGATAGCGCACCGAGCGGCCGAGGACCTCGCTCAGCTCGGACGCCACCTCGTGCAGCGTCAGCAAACGAGGGCCGGTCAGCTCGTACAGTTGGCCGATGTGCCGATCATCGGTGAGGGCGGCGAAGGCCACATCGGCGATGTCCTCGGCATCGACGAACGGCTCCGCGGTGTCGCCACCCGGTAGGCTCAGGGTGCCGGCGCGGATGGTATCGACGAAGGTCTCGCTGAAGTTCTGGTTGAAGAAGGCACAGCGCAAGATGGTCCAGTCCGCCCCCGAGGCCTGCAGCCGCTGCTCGGCGTTTCGCGCGCCGGCCTCACCGCGCCCGGAGAGCAAGATCAATCGGCGCACACCCTGGGCGACAGCCAGTTCCGCGAAGGCCCCGACCGTATCAGCGGCCCCCGGGAATGCCAGATCCGGGGCATAGGTCAGGTAGGCGGCGTTGACATCGGTCAGCGCTGGGCGCCAGGTCGAGCGGTCGTTCCAGTCGATACGGGTCTCGGCCGAGCGCGACGCTCGTCGCGCCCGCATGCCGGCCGCGGTCAGCCGAGCCAGCACACGGCGTCCGGTCTTTCCGTAAGCGCCGACCACAAGGGTGGTGCCACGCTGGGCACTGGTCATGGAATCATTCATGGATGTCTTCTCCTGGTCTGAGGTTGTCGTCGTCAGTCGGTGGCTAGAGTCTCGTCAATCACGTGCCATTCGCCCATGGCCGAAATGCTCAAAGACCTACGCGATCGTCTAATATCGCCGGCATGGACGCCGAACTCGACCCCCTCGCCGGTCTGCTCGACGGCCCGCGTGCCCGCGGCGCCTTTGCGCTGCGCGTGCTGATGTCACCGCCCTGGTGCCTGCGCGTCGTTGCCGAGTCGCCACTGACCTTCCTCGCCGTCATCAAAGGGCAGGCCTATGTCATCCCCGACCAAGGCGAGCCCATACGCCTCGGCGTTGGCGATGTCGCGGTGACCCGTGCCCCGGATCACTACCGCGTTGCCGATGACCCGCGGACACCGATCCGGGTCGTGATTCATCCTGGCCAGCGCTGCACCTCGCTCGATGGCGAGTCCCTGGCCGATCAGCTATACCTGGGCACCCGGACCTGGGGCAACGACCCAAGGGGCCCGACCCTGATGCTGGTTGGCGCCTACGAATCGACCGGCGACCTCAGCCCGCGTCTCCTACGAGCACTACCCCCGGTCCTCTCGTTGGCCCACTCGAACTGGGAGTCACCGCTGGTTGCGTTGCTGTGCGAGGAGATGGCCAAAGACTTGCCCGGACAAGCCGCGGTGCTGGATCGGCTGCTCGACCTGTTGCTAATCGCCGTGTTGCGAGCCTGGTTCAATCGGCCCGAGGCCGCCGAGCCGAGTTGGACTCTGTCCCAGGCCGATCCCGTCATCGGCCGCGCGCTGACGCTGATGCATCGCGACCCGGCTAAGGCGTGGAGCCTGTTCGGTCTTGCACGAGAACTCGGCGTCTCCCGCGCCGCACTGGCGCGGCGCTTCCAAGCGGTCGTCGGCGAATCGCCGATCGCCTTTCTCACCCGCTGGCGTCTCGCGCTCGCAGCTGATCTGCTCTGTGAACCTCGGTCCAGCGTCACGCGCGTGGCCGAGCAGGTCGGCTACAGCAGCCCCTATGCGTTCAGCAGCGCCTTCAAGCGCGTGCGGGGATTGAGTCCGCGTGAGCATCGGGAAAGGATGACGAGCTCAGCATGGTCTGGAGCAGCCG
>JBATTL010000783.1:0-6666 GCA_049670525.1 Thiohalocapsa sp.
AAGTCTGCCAGGGCTGCCACGATGCCGATGCCGGCGGCGCGCCCGACGGCGGCTATCCGCGCCTCGCCGGCCAACACGCAACGGTGCTGATCAAGCAGCTGACCGATGTTCGCGCAGGCCTGCGCGACAACCAGAAGATGTACCCCTATGCCGCCGAGCACGTGATCACACCCCAGGAGATTGCCGACATCGCCGTCTACCTTCAGGGCCTGCCCACACCGGCGGGCATGGGCCGCGGACCCGGCAGCGGCCTGGACCGCGGTAAGGAACTGTACCAGCACCAGTGCGAGGACTGTCATGGCGAGCGGGGCGAGGGCGATGCCGACAAGTTCTATCCCCGCGTTGGCGGTCAGCACTTCGCCTACCTCCTGCGCGAGGCACGCCTGATCCGTGACGGCAACCGGCGCAATGCCCATCCCGATATGGTTGAGGCAGTCGCTGGCTACAGCGAAGATGAACTCGCCGCGGTCGCGTACTACATGGCGCAACTGCCCGGCACTGTGCCAACCACGGGGTCAACCAAGGGCAGCGATGTCAGCCGCGACTGAGGGGCAGTTTTCATCAATCGCGCCGGAGCGCCACCGAATAGACGGACGCTCTCGGACATAGCAGGCGGGCGGAACAGGAGTGCCGATCAGTCGCGAAAAGCCGCAGTAGCGGCATCTCTAGCCGCGGTCGCGATGAGTCCGCGCGGCGCCCTCGGCGTTCGACAGGACCACCCTCGCCGCGGCAATGGGTCCTGGAATCCGAACAGGTGGCGTCGGCTAGGCACAACTCACGCCAGCATGCTTGTGAATGAGCCCGGATTATTCATAAAAAGGGGCGACCCTCTTTCAACCAAAAGATAACATCGGTGTTCCGACAAGAACGCTTCGGAAGGAGCCAAACGAGGTCGTCCATGTCCGAGTCTACCCCAGAGCAGCTGCGTTTCCCCCGGTCGCCGGCCTCAGTGTCCGCGGTGACTTTGACGGCGGCGCCTTGTGGTCGGACTTCGGCCCCATGATCCGCCGCCAGCGGATAAGCAGCAACCCCATGCGCCCGCTACAGCCGGGCACTCACGTGAGGCACTGTCTACCATGCTCGGCCTTGGGCAGGGACTGCCGTACCCGCGTCCAGGCCAAATTCAACGCACCCTATTGATCGAAGCGCGCGGCGGCCGATTCTTGTCGCTCGCAACCCTCTGCGGCGTTCGCAAGAGGTCCTCGGCGCAACCGAAGTCTGCGCGCTCGGTGTCCGCCGTTGTCAGCCGAGTCGGTTTATGAAACATTCGGGTTAGGTGCGTGGATGCGCGCTGGACCGCCGCGCTGCGGCAGGGGAAACGCCCCGAGCGGTAGCTCGACGCGGGCGCTGAAGCCGCCCAATCGTTCGGAGCGCCCGAGGGTCAATTCGCCGCCGTACAGTGCGACGATCTCGGCGGCGATAGAGAGCCCCAGACCGTGGCCCGCGATGCGCTCGTCAAGACGGGCGCCACGCTCGCGGATGGGGCCGAGTTCGTCCTCATCGCACCCAGGACCATCGTCGTCGACCGAGGCGCGAATGCCGGTCTTCGTGGGCTCCAGGCGGCAGTCGACGCGGTGAATGGCCCATTTGCAGGCGTTGTCGAGCAGCGTGCCGAACAGTTCCAGCATGTCCTCGCGGTCTGCCGCGAGCGGCGTTTGCAGATCAACGGCGCAGTTCACTGTCAGGTCTTTGCCCAGGTACGTGCGCAGCAGCAGATCGCGCAGCACCGGCAGTTCTGAGGCAGGGTCGAACACCGATCCCGGCGCCCCACCCCCTGCGATGCGCGCACGCTTGAGTTCGCGTTCGACCAGTGCCCGCAACCGTTCCACCTGTTGGATGCAGACGCTGCGGGTGTCATCCGCCAGTTGGCGTCCGGGCCGTTCGAGCTGCTGTAGTATCAGGTTCAGCGGCCCCTTGATGGCATGCGCCAGGTTGCCCGCCGCGTTACGCGAGCGCGCCAGGCGTTTGTCGTAAACGGCCAGCAAGCCATTGAGCTTGCGCACCAGGGGCAGGATCTCATCCGGAACGGCCTCGGTCAGGCAACGTTTAGAACCGCGCTCCAGATCGTCGATGTTGCGATACACCGGACGCAGGCGCCGGAACGTCTGACGCACGATCAAGCGCTGGATCAAGATCATCGACCCTAGCCCGACGACTGCCAGGACCGCGAACAGGCGCTCGAACCCACGCAGTGCAAAGAGCAGCGGCGTCAGGTCCTCGGCCACAGCCACCGTCACGAACTCACCGTCGACCTGGTATCCGGCGCCGCGCACCAGCAGACTCTGGCCCATAGGACCATGGATCTTCCACTCGTTGGTTGCACCGTGGGGTATGAGGTTCAGATCCAGATCCCTGTCCCAAAGCGAGCGTGATCGGAGACTGTCGCCGTCGTCGGTAATGATCTTAAAATAATGCCCGGAAAACGGCTGCCCGTAGATCGGCATGCTGCCGTCGCCGGTCAACTGAGGCTTTCCATCCGCTCGATGTCGCAGCTTGCCCAGCAGCGCCTCGGTATCGTGCTGCAGGCGCGAGAGCACATACAGCTCGGTGCTGCGGTGCAGGGCCTCATGACCCAGCCACCAGGCAGCCGCGATGAGTAAGGCCAGGCTCAGCGTGAGGCCGAGATTGAGACGCGCGGCAAGAGAATTCATTCCCGCTCCCGGGTATCGGGCTCAGACGGGAAGACATAGCCCTGTCCGCGCTGGGTGCGCAGGCGCTCGCGGCCTATCTTCTCGCGCAGCCGGCGCACGTAGACCTCGATCAGATTACTGCCGTGCTCCGCGTGTTGGTCGTATACATGCTCGATCAGCCGGTATTTGGACAGGACCTTGTCCGGGTTGCGCATGAAGTAACGCAGCAGTCGAAACTCCGTGCCAGTCAGCTCTAATTCCTTGCCGGAGGGCAAGATAACTCGCTGACGGTCTTCGTCCAACGTCAGGCCAGCAATCTGCAAGGTCGGCAGCGGCTGTCCGGCGGCCCGGCGCACCAGTGCGTGCAGGCGAGCGACGACCTCCTCAACGTGGAACGGCTTGCCGAGATAGTCATCGGCACCGGCCTTCAGTCCGTCGACGCGTTCGTGCCAGGCGTCGCGGGCGGTCAGGATCAGAACCGGAGTCGTAACCCCAGCGCGGCGCCATTCCCGCAAGATGTCCAGCCCCGGCTTGTCAGGCAGTCCCAGATCCAATACCACCGCATCATAAGACTGCTCGGAGCCGAGGAACGCACCTTCGATACCGTTGTTGGCCCAATCCACGGCGAATCCCGTCGCGGCGAGGTCACGGCGCAGGCCGCTTGCCAAATCTCGGTCGTCCTCGATCAGCAGCAGGCGCATGGTCAGTGATCAACGATTTCGTGCTCGATCAGCTTGCCGCTGTCGGCGTGGAATTCCAGTTCCCAGACGGCGCCAGCGTTGTCTAGCATGTGCAGTTCATAGACATAGCCGGCGTGACCCGCCTCATAGTGCAAATCTGCTTCGATCAGGCTGCCTTCGCGCAGCACGCGGGCGCGGCCGACGACCTCTTCCAGTGGGAGGATTTTGCCTTCGATCAGCAGCCGGCGGGCCAACTCCGCGCCGACGTCGTCCGTACCTTGGGCAACGGTGGAGACCGTGAGTAACGCGGCGATTGCGCAGATCCGCACGGCTAGTTATCGGGATTCTCACCGATGTGCGGATCGACGGGCGGGATCGGCGGTCGCTCGGTAAGGGCCTCCGGTGCTGCCGACAGGGCGGCGTGACGGACGGCAAAGCAGATCGAAAGGGCGTCGGCGAGCAGCGCCGGTTTTCTTGAGTTGATCACGACAATTCCTGGAACGACTGAGTTCGCTTGGCCGCGCTAAAAGTCGGTGCGGGACGCAGCGCGGGATGGTATTCGCAAATGGCAACCGCTTCTTTGACCCACGCCAAATCGAGGCCAGCGGCCGATGCAGCACTGGTCAAGTTTCGATCAAAGCGCGGCATCCTACGGAGCCTTCAAAGCCCCAACCCTGTGCGTAACGCGTATCTGCACCACGCCTGCCGGAACGTTCTTGACGTGCTTATGGAAACTAGCCCAGCGTGGGTTTCGGCGGCTTGGGCTGAACGTTCGAAGGGTGCTGGAGCAACGCCGCAATACGAGGCCATCGGCGTTGAGTAATTCGATGTCGACATGCCCGGCAATGCGGCCGTAGTAATCTCGGCGTTTCTCGATGCGACCGTCGACCTCGACGGTGCCATCTTCCCGATGATACGTGACCTCTGCAGGCGTGAGCCGGGCCGAACCGTCGAGGTCAATCGACCAGGCGCTGTCTTTTCCCGTCGGTCTGGCGAATACGCTCGGTGATGCTGCCAATATGATCAGCAGAATGATACAAAGGAAAGTGGATTTTGCCTGGTGCACGCTGTCCTCGTTCCGCCCTGGTGCTCGGTCTGTTGCCGGGCCTATCAATGGACCCGGCGCAAGGCCGAAGCCGAGTTGGGCGGCGCCCTCGAATGTCACACAAGGCTAGCAGGCGATCATGAAACCAAGCTGAATCGAGATGCCGGACAGACCGTCGGGCGCAAGGATTCGCGCAGGCAAAGCCAGCCAAGATCTTGTGAAAACGGAAACGGATTGGAGCGCGATTGCAGCTTTCTTGATTTGGGCTTAGGTCCCCGGAATGGGATCGGAGGCATCGGGAGCCTGCGCCCATGTGCCGACGGCTCAGTCCAATTGCCCGAAGCCCGATACCGGCGCGACCCAATAGTGCAGTCCGCTGCCAGCAAAGGCCGCGCGCAGGTCGTCGAGCACGGTGTGCGCGATCGCAGCTGGCAGGTGGGTGAAAAACATAACGCGCCGGCTGCGACCGGCCACCTGTTCGGCCAGGGTCATCGAGTGCTCCGAGGAGCCGTGACCGGACACAGGCAGGCTGGAGAAGCCGGGCACGTCCTCGCGCTCGAGCAACCATTCTGCCAGGGCGTCCTCGATTTGCGGTGGCACGATCAGGTTCAGTAGGCAGTCGGACATGGATTCAGTCTCCGAAGCGCCGATACAGGATCGGCAGCAGGATCAGTGTCAACGCCGTCGACGACAAAAGACCGCCGATGACGACGATGGCGAGCGGGCGCTGGATCTCGGAGCCGGGGCCGGTCGCGAACAACAGCGGCACTAGGCCGAAGGCTGCTATGTTTGCGGTCATCAGCACCGGCCGCAGTCGGCGCTTGGCGCCCTCCGTGACCACCTCGGCCATAGGCCTTCCGAGCGCCTTGAGCTGATTGAACCAGGTGACCATGACCACGCCGTTGAGCACCGCGATGCCGAGCAGGGCGATAAAGCCCACCGAGGCCGGCACCGACAGATACTCGCCGGTCAGGGTCAGGCCGACGATTCCGCCGATCAGCGCAAAGGGCACGTTCGACAGCACCAGCAAGGCCTGCTTGACGGAGCGGAAGGTGGAGAACAGCACCAGGAAGATCAGCCCGACGGCTACCGGCACCACCAGCGCCAGGCGCGCGGCGGCACGTTGCTGATTCTCGAACTCGCCGCCCCATTCCAGCCAGTAGCCGGTGGGCAACTCCAGTTGCTCGGCGACCGCCGCGCGCGCCTCCTCGACAAAGCCCACCAGGTCGCGGCCGTCGACGTTGGCGATAGCCACGGCCAAGCGGTTGCCGCGCTCGCGGGTCAGCGCTACCGGGCCCTCGATGCGCTCCATATGCACCAGATTGGCCAGCGGTACCGAGCGCCCGTCCGGCAGCGCCAGTTGCAGACCGCTGAACCGCGACGGCGACGTGCGCAGCGCATCCGGGCCGCGGATCACCAGCGGGAGGCGCTTGCCCTCTCGGTATACGGTACCGACGGTTAGCCCCTCGACCTGGGCGCGCAGCAACGCCTCAAGGGCGTCAGTATCGACGCCGAGCCGACCCGTTTCGAGCCGGTCCACCGTCAGGTTCAGGTATTGCGCGCCGTCATTGCGTGGCGTGTAGACGTCCTGTGAGCCGGTGATGCCCTCGAGCACGCCCACCACGGCCTCGGCGATGCGGTTGAGCTCGTCTTGTTCGCCGCCGAAGATCTTCACCGCCAGGTCGCCGCGCACGCCGGTCAACATCTCCGAGACGCGCATCTCGATCGGCTGGGTGAAGGCATAGTCGACGCCGGGGAAGCGCTCCAGCACCGCGCGGATGGCCTCCATCAGCTCATCCTTGCCGGCGAAACGCCATGCTTCCGGCGGCGCCAGCACCAGGAAGCTGTCGGTCTGGTTCAGGCCCATCGGGTCCAGTCCCAGCTCGTCGGAGCCGGTGCGGGCGATGATGGACTTCACCTCCGGCACCTCGTCCAGAATGGCGCGTTGCACGCGTTGATCGATGGCGATGGACTCGGCCAGGTTGATCGACGGCAGCTTCTCCAATTGAACGATGAGATCGCCCTCGTCCAGGCCCGGCATGAAGGCCTTGCCGATGCGCGTATAGAGCGCGCCAGCGCCCACCAGCATCACCAGCGCGAGGCCGATAACGATCCACTGGTTGCGCAGGCCCCAACCCAGCACCGGGGCGTAGACGCGCAGCAGTTGGCGTACCACCCAGGGCTCTTCGTGGGAGACCTGGCCGAGCAGGAACGAGCTCAGCACCGGGATGAGGGTCAGCGACAGCACGAGCGAGCTGGCTAGTGCGAAGACGATGGTCAGCGCCACCGGCACGAACAGCTTGCCCTCCAG
>JBATTL010000784.1:0-2101 GCA_049670525.1 Thiohalocapsa sp.
GCGCCGTCCAGCTCCAGCACGGAGAAGCGTCCGCCCGCGAGTTCCATCACCGCGATGCCGAAGCGTTCCGCGGCGTTTCCGGTGTCCACGGGGCCCTCGGCGACCGCACAAAGCAGATTTTCACGGCGTTCGTCGAGTAGGGCCTCGTCGGTGAGTGTGCCGGGCGTGACAACCCGCACCACTTCCCGCAAGACTGGCCCCTTTGATTCGGCCGGATCGCCGATCTGTTCGCAAATGGCGACCGAGACGCCCTGACGGACTAGCTTGGCCAGATAACCCTCAGCGGCGTGATAGGGCACGCCAGCCATCGGGATCGGCCGACCGGCGGACTGGCCGCGCTTGGTCAAGGTGATATTCAGCAGCGCCGCGGCCCGCTCGGCGTCCTCGAAGAACAGCTCGTAGAAGTCGCCCATGCGGTAGAACAGCAGCATGTCCGGATACTCGGCCTTGATGCGCAGGAACTGCTGCATCATTGGCGTATGTGCGCTATATGCTTCTTTTATCGTAACTTTCACAGGTTATATGTCTAAGACTTGTGGATGCTGTCTAAGACGATGCATCGAAGCGTGGCTTGGTCAGCCAAATAGCCTGTTAGGCCCCGCCACCAAATCAACTTCCCGATCCCTGAGATACCGCACCGTCTGTGCCTCAGTCGTATGGCCGGCCAGCCGCTGCGCGTCGAGGCCCTGCTTGCGCGCGTCCGTGAGGCTCTTGGCCCGGATATCGTGCAGGTGCGCGTCTTCGACCCCTGCGCGCGTGCAGGCTCGGTCCCACAAGTCCCGGACGCCCCGATAGCTGCGCTTGCGTCCATCCTTGAGCGATAGGAGGATCAGCGCTCGGTGTGTGCGCAGGGCGCGTGCAGCTGCCACCGCGGCACGTAGCGCCGGGGTCCAGGCGACACAAAGCCTCTTGCCAGTCTTCTGCTGCCGGAACTCGATGCCTTCGTCGGTCAAATCTGATTCGCGGATCGTCAACACGTCCCCGATTCGCTGCGCCGTCAGATAAGCCAGGTCCATGATCGCCCGCATCGCCGAGGGTGCCGCCTTGTGGATCGCCTGGTACTCGCTGTGAGTGATGTACCGGTCACGCTTACCCTCCCTGTGCCGCCCGATGTCGGCGCAGGGGTTCGTGTCGATCACGCCGGTTCGAACGGCAATGCTGAACGCCATCCTGAGCACCGACAGACAACGATTGGCCATGTTCGGCGTATCGCGCCAGGCGTCCATGATCTGCGCGATGTGGTGTGGCTTGACTTCGTGCGGTTCGAACTCAGCCAGCACGATCTTCAGCTTCTCGACAGCCCGTCGATACTGCGTTTGCGTGCCTGCCGCAAGATTACGCGCGGCGGCATCGGCGAGCACCCTGTCCAGCAGTGCCTGCATATCTGATAGCGGCGCATCGATAAGTCTTGCATAGGCCGCGAGGGCCTCGGGCAGCGTAACTCCGATGCGGGTCCACTTGTTCTCGTGGACATGGTAATAGGCCCCATGCTTTCGATAGACGCAGGGTGGCAAATGCTTATCTTTTCGCCTACGCGGCGGCATCGGGGAGCCTCAGCTGTGGGTGCTTGGTCGTTGAGTCTACCCCGTCGAGCTGTCGCATCGCATGTGCACGCAACACGCGGGGATGCCCGTCTGCGCCGAGCTCGTAGCACCAGCGCCGATCGTTCAGCCAGCGTCGTTGATACGACGGTAGCTTGTAGCCGGTCAGGTCACAGATTTCTTGGCGGGTGAGAAATAGCATGGCGCTGCTTGCCGGTGAGGGCCTCGATTTCGTCGGGGGTTCGGAAGGCGAACGTTGTCATTCTTGATGCGCTAGTCACCAACCTTTAAAATATCAGTGGCGAGCCTTTCGGCCCAGGCTTCGACGTTCACGCTGCTTTCTGGCTCTGGCGGCATTCTCGCCGCCAGCTTCGCAAGCTCTCGCGTTTTCGGCGAAGCGGGACGGAAGTCAGTATCGACCTCGCATTGCTTGCAGCCCGGTTCGTGATGCTGGTGCGCTGAACAGGTCCCGCTCCGGGTTGTTGCGGTTCTCTCCGCAGTAGTCCTCGCGCTCGGCTATCTCTATCTGATACGTGGAGTCATCCCACGCGGGCTCTTCT
>JBATTL010000785.1:0-2994 GCA_049670525.1 Thiohalocapsa sp.
TCTCGGCACAAACCGGACAGCCCGCACCGGCGGTGGCGGCCACGGCAGCCGCAACATCGCCGTCGGACCCCAACGCATCCGCGACGGTCGGCGGATGCTGCGCATGGTGCCAATGAGCAAGAAAGACGTACAGATTAGCGATCCCCATGCCGGACACGACGCGTTCCCAACTCACGCGACCGAACCGCTTCTGCAAATGATTGAGCAGCGCAAATTCACGCTCGTCGGTTGGCGCGAAGTCAGTATGCCCCCCCTCAGTTGCAAAAGCCCGATGGCGGCTTCCATCCCAGTAGAGGCCCGCCTCACCGAGTCCAGTGCCAGCAGCAACTACGCAGGCGTTGCCGGCGCCCAAGAATTCACCGCTCGTGCCAGGCTGAAGCATGGCCACATCGTCATCGCCGAGCGCGGCGACGCCCCAAGCGACGGCCTCCAGGTCATTCAACAGACGCGCACGGTTGAAACCGAGACGGTCAGCGAGCGTGCGAGCGTCCAGCTCCCAGGGCAAATTGGTCGTCTTACTCCGGTCTTCCACCACGGGTCCAGCAACGGCAAAGCTGCCAAACTCACAATCGGCGCCCGTGTCTGCGATGAACCGTTCGACGATATCCACGAGTGACGCAAACTCGCTGCTCGCATAGCGTCGCTCGTTCGTTAGCGACACGCGATTCCCATCAACCTCCGCAACCGCAAGGCCTGTCTTGGTTCCACCGATGTCACCCACTAGCACGGACATCCCGCACCTCCTGAGTTCATTGAGTTGGTCTCGCGGCGCTATCCCTGCTCGGACCGTTCGGTGGGGATGATAGCAGCGAATAGCGCAGAAAACGGACGCGCCGCGCGAACCGCGATAATCGAGACGACGCCTGGCGCAAAACGGCAATCGCTCCGGGCAAGCCTCGCCAGGTTCTTCAGCCGTCCGCCGGCCCGCCGGCGCGAAAGGTGTCGAAGCGAAAGGGGGCGGCCAAAATGCCGTGCGGCAGGTCGAGAAGTACCCGCGCCTGCCAGGTCATGCGATTGCGTACGCAAATGGGCAGCATGCCGCCCCCAGCGTAAGCGCCGGGTTGGTCGCCGGGATGAAGGATGACACGATTGTAGCCCATACCCATGTCGAATCCGGCGAAGTCCAGTTCGACGCGCCGCGGGGCGGGAAGGCCGTCGATCTGCACGGTGGCTTCCAGCGGGCGCATCACCGGGATGCCCCGGGGTTGTATGTCCAATTGGACGCTGGCGCCAGATTTGAAGCGCACGGTGCACGGGGAAAGGCGCAGATCACAGGCAGGGTTGAGTGTCGCGCGCTCGGCGGTCCGGGGATAAAACAGAAGCCACGCCTTGTAGACCGCAATACTGATGGCACCGAAGGCTAGGATCGCAACGAGAACCCAGAGCAAGGCGGTTCTTGCGTCGGCACGTCTCGACGGCATCTTACTGATTGATCGCCACTTCGGACCGCCGCAACCCGATGAATCACTGATTGAGACAGGCACGCTTGTTGATAGCCCCAGGCCTGATCGGCATCGCATTCATCCGACTTCGGCGTCCCAAGTCTGGCGCTTGCGGTAGATGGTCGATGGACTGACACCCAGTGCGGCGGCGGCACGCGGGATGTTGTCGCCAAAGTAGGCGATGGCTTGCTCGATGGTCTCCTTCTCGATGTCTTTGAGGGGACGGATCTGCGATGTATCGGCACTACCGCGCTCCAAGGGCGACCGAATTGGGACGGCAGCTGCAGACTGGGTTGACGCTCCGGGATCGACGCTATCCAGCGGCGGCGGCAGCATCGCCCGGGTCACGACGTCGCCGCTATAGAGCACGACGACGTTCTGAATCACATTCTGAAGTTGCCGAACGTTGCCCGGCCAGTCATAGGCCAGCAAGATGGTCTCCACATCCGCATCAAATCCCCGGAACTGTTTGCCCTCCTCCTCCGCATAACGTGCGAGGAAATGCCCCGCGAGTTCCAAGATGTCGTCCTGCCGCTGCCGCAGCGCCGGCAGATGGATCGGGATCACATGCAACCGATAGAAGAGGTCCTCACGAAAGCGACCGGCGGCCACCTCGATCAATGGATTACGGTTGGTGGCGCAGATGAAGCGCACGTCCACTCTCTCGACAGCCGCGGCGCCGACACGCTGAAAGGCGCCGGTCTGCAAAAACCGCAGCAGTTTGCTCTGCAAGTCCAAATCCATTTCAGCGATTTCGTCGAGGAACAGCGTCCCACCATCGGCCTGTTTCGCCGCGCCCACGCGGTCGCGCACGGCGCCGGTGAAGGCGCCCTTGACGTGCCCGAAAATCTCGCTTTCGATCAAATCACGCGGGATCGCGGCGCAGTTGAGCGCCACCAATTGCGCATCGCGGCGATCGCTTTGGCGGTGAATCGCCTCGGCGCAAACCTCCTTGCCCGTCCCGCTATCGCCGGTAACAAACACCGTGGCTCGGCTTGGCGCCGCGCTGTCGATGATTCGGTACACGGCCTGCATTGGCAATGACACACCGACGAAGCCGTGGTAATGGTCGCGCTGGAAGTCATCCTTGATGCGGTCCACCAGGTCGCTCATTCGGACCTTGTCGATAGCGTTGCGCAGCGTCACGATCATGCGCTTCTGATTCAGTGGCTTCTCGACGAAGTCGAACGCACCATAGCGCATTGAATCGACAGCCTTGTCCACCGAGCCATGGCCGGTAATGATGACCACCGAAATGGGCACGCGGTTCTCGTGCACGTGGCGCAGGATCTCCATGCCGTCTAGATCCGGCAGTTGCAGATCGAGCAGCATCGCGTGGGGCGGATCCCGCTTGATGCGGGACAGCGCACTGGCACCATCCGGTACATGTGCGACATCGTAGGGTTCATCGCGCAGGTAGCCGCGATAGACCGCCCCGAGCGACATGCTGTCCTCGACGATCAGAACCGAGGGACGTTCGCTGGCCATGTCATCCGTCTCCTGACTGCTTTCATTGCGGGCTTGCGTTCCGATCCCGACGGTTCCACGGTCA
>JBATTL010000786.1:0-8047 GCA_049670525.1 Thiohalocapsa sp.
ACTTAGCGTGGGTGGAATCACCGATCCATTCAAAGACTACCGACTCGGTATTGGTCACCTGGATGCCGCATTGGCGCATGCGTTCTAGGGCGTTGAATCGATTGGCAGGGTCACGGGAACAGGTCGCGTCTGCTGCGACGAACACTTGATAGCCCCAGCGGAGCAGGCCGGAAGCCGTTTGTACGATACAAATATGCGCTTCCATACCCACCAAGACGACCTGCTTGCGTTCTGCTTGGCCGGTCAGATTGCGCTCGAATCCGGTCGCGGTGCAGCATGAGAAGCAGGTCTTCTCGGTCGGCGCGGTGGTGGGCGGCAGATTCTCGCGAATGGACGCGATGGTCGGGCCGAGACCTTGGGGATATTGCTCGGTCGAAAAGGTCGGAATCTCCAGGCTTCGTGCGGCGGATACCAGGCGGTTGATGTTGGTGACGGTGGTCGCGAGCTCGTCCTTTGGCATAGCCGCGGCGAGACGTTCCTGGGCGTCGATGATCAGCAGCTGGGAAAAGGCGCTCTGACAAAGCGGCATCGGTGCCTGATGTGTACTCATTGGGTCTGTCCTCTCTCGTGTCGGCGCCCTGTCGCGAGTGCCGCTGACGTGGCGTGCGCCTTTTGGTGTTTTTAGGGTGGAACCTCGAGCGGCGCGTGGGCGCGCCGAGTGGCAAGCCGCCGGCGGAGATACCTTACGGGCGCCTGCGTCCGATGGCGCTCCGGCGGGTGCTGAGCCTTAGTAGGTGGCCATTGCCGGATCGACGTCTCGTGCCCAGCCGTCCACGCCACCCCGCAAGTTATACACCTGGGAGAAGCCCTGGTGCTCCAGGTATTGCGCTACTTGCAAGCTGCGGATGCCGTGATGGCAGATGACCACCAGGGGTTGGTCGATTTCAAACTCCGTGAGCGCTGCCGAGATCTGGCGCATCGGCACCAAACGGGAGCCGTCGATGTGGCAAATGCCGAATTCCCAGGGTTCGCGCACATCGAGCAGCAATGGCTGATCGACCTGTGTCGACTGGCGCAGCAGGTCAACGAGTTCGAGGGGGTTCAGATCTTTCATCGAGGATTCAGAAAACGAAACGCTCGGGTTGCGGCGCGTTTTGCAATACCGGCACGGAGGTCTCGAACAAGCCCTCGCGGCGCAGGTCACCACCGGGCACCCGGGTCTCAAGAAGGGCTTCCATCAACGGTGCTTCACCGACAATGGCAAACAGCCTGCCGCCGTCGTTTAGCTGCTGTCGCAGCATTGGTAGCGCCTCTTCGTCGGGCAAGGAACCGGTAACAGCGATTACATCAAATGGACCGCCGTCGATGGTGCCGGACATGGCATCGCGGGTGAGCACCTCAACCCGGCGCATTTTGAGTGCATCCAGATGCTCGCGTGTGGTGTCCGTTAGCTCCGGGGCGATCTCGACGCCGATCACTCGGCCGCCGAGGTGCGCCAGACAAGCGGTGACGTAGCCTGTCCCGGTACCGATCTCAAGCACTTTGTCACCTTCGCCGATAGAGAGCGCCTGCAACATACGACCGACCAACTTGGGTGGGAGCATGCTTTCAGCTGTTCCGATTGGGATTTCGATGTCCGCATAGGCCAGTCCCTGATAGGCGTCCGGAACGAACAACTCGCGCTGGATCTCTGACATCACAGCCAATACACGTTGGTCGAGCACGCCCCAGGTTCGGATTTGCTGCTCGATCATATTGAAGCGCGCACGGGCAGTGGTCGTGTTCATTCGGTTTCTGTCTCCTGGGATTCCGGCGTGCCGAAACAAATTCGACACGAAGGCTAAGGTGTTTGCCATCCCGAGGCAAGCAGAACCAGCATCCCGGCAGATCGAGACGGAGGCTCTCAAATCGTCCAGCGGATTAGATCGATCACCGGAGTCATCGCTGGCGTTAGAATAGCGGACGCGGCGTTCGGCGCTGCTAAATTGCCAGACTTGAACCTATGCACCCAAGCAACTCAATCTTGCCGTCTGACGCAGTGCGAATACTAACCTTGGTGCTGGTCTGTGCTTCGGCGCCAGCGTTGGCGCAGAAGGAGACTCCGCCGGGGCTGGTCGGGGAGCCGACCGAGACCGAGATCGAGACGGCCTACGCGGCGCGTTTGTCCGGAATCAACACGCGCTCACGGGAGATTCTGGGCGACCCGGATGCTGCGCTGATGACGCTGACCCTTGAGGATCTCAAAAAGCTCAGTTGCCGGGGACTCGACCGCGTCGGCGTCCATTATGACTGTCGCGTCGAGATGCGTATGCGCCAAGCGGAGCGAAGGCCAGGGACCAGGGTGCTCGACCTCTGGCTGTCCCACGAAAATGGCGTTTGGGTGGCGCGCTGACGGCGTTTTGGCGATCCTGCGCTACACAAGTCGACGGTCAGGGCTAGACCGCGCCTGAACGCAAAACGCGATCACATCGTTGGTGTCCGCAGCCCCGATCCTTGGCTAAATCAGGGCTAGATTGTCTCGATGAATTAATTCAGCGTCATCGACGAACCCCAGGATGGCCTCAATCTCGCGACTTGGCCTGCCTTTGATGCGCAGTGTGTCCTGCGCATCATAGTTGACCAGCCCACGCGCAACCTCCCTGCCGAGGGTATCGACACAGGCCACGACCTCACCCCGTTTGAACTGACCGTTGACAGCGACCACGCCCACCGGCAGCAGGCTACGGCCGCGCTCCCGCAGCGCCCGCACCGCGCCATCATCCAGCTGCAGACGCCCGCTCACGGCAAGATGCCCGGCCAACCATTGCTTGCGTGCCGCCTGGGGCTCCTGTACTGGCGTCAGGAGCGTGCCCACATTTGCCCCCAGGGCGATTCGAGCCAGACTGTCGCTATTGCGCCCAGGTGCGATCACGGTTGCGCACCCCGAGCGAGCCGCGAGGCGTGCTGCGCGCAGCTTGGTGGTCATGCCGCCGGTGCCGAGTCCGCTACCGCTGCCACCGGCCACGGCGTCGAGCCGGTTATCGTCGATGCGCGTGCTTTGGATCAGCTCCGCGTGAGGGCTGAGACGTGGGTCCGCGTCGAACAGACCGTCCTGGTCCGTCAGCAGGATCAGGAGTTCCGCCTCAATCAGATTCGCCACCAGCGCCGCCAGCGTGTCGTTATCGCCAAATCGCAGTTCATCGGTAGCGACTGTGTCGTTCTCGTTCACGACGGGGATCACGCCAAGCGAGAGCAGCGTCCGCAGCGTACTGCGGGCGTTCAGGTAGCGCTCGCGATTGGCCAGGTCGTCGCGGGTGAGCAGCACCTGCGCGGTATGCAGTCCGCGGAGCGCAAAGCAGTCTTCATAGGCGCGTATCAGACCCATTTGACCGATCGCCGCTGCAGCCTGCAGTTCGTGCAGCGCCTGCGGGCGGCGGCGCCAGCCCATGCGCGCCATGCCCTGGGCGACCGCTCCGGAGGAAACGAGCACGAGGTCGTGTCCCTGGCTGCGGCGAGCGGATATCTGCTCCACCCAGGGTTCGAGCACGCTTCGGTCCATGCCCGCGCCATCACGAGTCAGCAGTGCGCTGCCGATCTTTACCACCCAACGGTGGGTCTGCGGTATTCGTTCTCGGGAGAACATCGCCGGTCCCGGCTTACCCGAGGGGATGCCAGGACGGTTGTTCGCGATCGTCCGAGGTCTCCTCGGGGGGGACCTCGGCGAGGGGGTGAGGCATCCGCTCCAGGCGACGCATCAAGGCTTCGGCCAAAGCGCCCTTGCCATCGCCAGTGACGGCCGAGACGGCGAATACCGGGCCTGCCCAACCAAGCTCCGCGATCAGCGTCGTGCGCCGCACTTCCAGTTCGGTCGGGTCGAGCAGGTCGGTCTTGTTGAGCACCAGCCAACGTTCCTTGTCCGTCAACTCTTGGCCGTAGCCCCTGAGTTCCTGCTCGATCCTGTGCACTTGTATGGCAGGACTCTCGCTTTCATCGAGCGGCGCCACGTCCACCAGATGTAACAAAAGGCGGGTGCGAGACAGGTGCTTCAGGAAGCGCGTACCGAGTCCGGCGCCCTCGGCGGCGCCGGTGATCAGGCCCGGTATGTCGGCGATGACGAAGCTCCGCTTGCTGCCAAGACTAACCACGCCCAGATTCGGATGCAGAGTCGTGAAGGGATAATCCGCGACCTTGGGTCGCGCGCTTGACAAGCATCTGATCAGACTTGATTTCCCGGCGTTTGGCAGACCAAGGAGACCGACGTCGGCCAATAACAACAGTTCCAGTTGCAGCGCGCGTCTCTCCCCAGGAGTCCCCGGCGTGGATTGACGTGGCGCGCGATTGGTGCTGGATTTGTAACGTGCGTTGCCGATGCCGTGAAAACCGCCCTGGGCGACGAGCAGCCGCTGCTCGTGAGTCAGCAGCTCGCCAAGGACTTCGTGGGTCTCGGCGTCACGCACCCGGGTCCCGAGGGGTACGCGTACCAAGACGTCCTCGCCGGCGCTGCCGGTCATGTTCCGCCCGCGGCCGTTTTGCCCACGTTCTGCCCGATGCCGGCGCTTGTGGCGGAAGTCCACGAGCGTATTCAGATTCACATCGCCAACCAGGAAAACGCTGCCCCCGTTACCCCCGTCGCCGCCGTCCGGCCCGCCCCGGGGGATGTACTTTTCTCGGCGAAAGCTCACACAACCGCTGCCGCCGTCGCCAGCCTCGGCCTGAATCAGTGCTTCATCGACGAATTTCACGTTGCTTACACCGTACAAACGAAAAAAGCCTCGCCGATCGGCGAGGCTCTTTGGCGCTCCGCGCCGCGCGTGAGGCTTCGGCTCCGGCGTCTTATCGGGACGATGCCGTCATGCTGCGGATAGCCGCGATCAAGCCTGCGACTCGACGATGCTGACAAACTTGCGGTTCTTCGGGCCCTTCACCTCGAAGCGCACTACGCCGTCTTTCAGTGCGAACAAGGTGTGGTCTCGGCCGCAGCCGACATTGCTGCCGCCATGGAATCGGGTACCGCGCTGGCGCACGATGATGCCCCCCGCCTTGACTTGCTGGCCGCCGAACAGCTTGACGCCGAGTCGCTTGGATTCCGAGTCGCGGCCGTTGCGTGAACTGCCGCCTGCTTTCTTGTGTGCCATGGTTCAGGTTCTCCCGAGTCTGTCGCTGGCTCAGCCCGCGGAAATGCCGGTGATTTTGAGCTCCGTGAACCACTGGCGGTGGCCTTGGCGCTTCAAATGGTGCTTGCGGCGACGGAATTTGATGATCTTGATCTTGTCATTACGGCCATGGCTAGTGACTTCGGCTGTCACTTTTGTCCCTTCAACGAAGGGTTTGCCCAGCTTGACCTGGCCGCCGTCGGCGATCATCAGAACCTTTTCAAGGTCGATACTCGCCCCTGTTTCGGCCTCGAGCTTTTCGACGCGAACTTTGTCGCCCTCTGCGACGCGATACTGTTTCCCGCCAGTTTCAATCACTGCGTACATGGTCGTGTTCCCAGGATATCGAGCTAGATGTCCGTGATGCGCAGCCACCGAGGCGGGCCAGACCGCCACCGTATGATGGCGTCGCGGCGGCGCGCGTTGGTTCTGAATGCGCGCGGCGCCGACCGCACGTGCATCGTGAAAGACCCGCAAGAATAACGGCTGTAGCTGCCCGTCGTCAACAATCAAGCCAGGTCCCACGATTACCGCCAGGTATTATCGACGGCCGGGCGACGAGCGGCGTCGACTGGGTCCAACTTGACACATTGCAGGGGTGCCCATAGCATCGCCGCTTCCTCTCCGATCGAAACCCGCCCAATGGATCTGTCCGCAATTCGGGCACCGGTTAGCAACGACATTCAGGCAGTTGACGAGATTATCCTCAAGCGCCTGCAGTCAGACGTGGTGCTTATAAACCAGATTGGTCACTACATCGTCAGCAGCGGCGGGAAACGTTTGCGCCCGCTCTTGGTGCTGCTGGCGTCGCGGGCCTGCGGTTATCAGGGTGTCGCCCATCGCGACATGGCCGCTATCGTCGAGTTCATTCACACGGCTACCCTGTTGCATGACGATGTCGTGGATGGTTCGAAACTTCGCCGCAATCGTGAAACGGCCAATGCCGTCTGGGGTAACGAGGCCAGCGTGCTCGTTGGCGACTTCCTGTATTCTCGCGCGTTCGAGATGATGGTCGACGTCGGTGTCATGCGCGTGATGGACGTGTTGTCCCATGCCACCAACCGAATCGCCGAGGGCGAGGTCTTGCAGTTGCTCAACACGAACGATCCGGATACCGATAAGGCACGCTATATGGAAGTGATCGAACGAAAGACCGCAACGCTGTTCGAGGCCGGAACGCGTCTCGGCGCGGTGCTCGCGGGCATGCCTCGGGAAACGGAAGACGCGGTTGCTAGCTTCGGCATGCATCTCGGCGTCGCCTTTCAACTGGTCGACGATGCGCTGGACTATGGGTCCGATGCGGAAACCATTGGTAAGCATATCGGCGATGATTTGGAAGAGGGAAAGCCGACACTGCCCGTCATCCGTGCCATGGAAGTCGGCACCGATGTGCAGCGCCGTTGTTTGCGCGCTGCCATTGAGTCAGGTGGTCGAGACAAGATCGATGACGTCGTTGAAGCAATTGTCTCCAGTGGCGCGATCGACTACACTATACGGCTAGCTCAGAGTCATGCCGTGGCGGCAAAAGAGGCACTAAGCGTGCTTCCGGACAGTCCGGCTCGACGATCGATGGAAGCGACTGCAGATTTTGCCGTTGCGAGAACACACTGACAATCGATGTCAGTTGTCGCGACGCAGTGTAGCGCAGAAATCGGCCCGCGGATCCCGAACAACCGCAGGCCTGAATTCAGATTTATCGGGGTGTAGCTCAGCCTGGTAGAGCACTGCCTTCGGGAGGCTGGGGCCGGAGGTTCGAATCCTCTCACCCCGACCATTCAAGCGACTGATTAAAAAGCGAAAACAGACCAGCGGGAAAGCCGGCTCAGCAGCACCTAATTGGGTAGGGTAACGAAGGGATAACGGATTTCGCAGAGATTCCGTCGCACTAAAAAGCCCGCACGATGGCGGGCTCAGAGTCGGAAGTTGGGGACAGATCAGCCGCCGCGGGTCGGCGCCGGCGGAATACCGGGCTCCGACTCAGCCGCTCGTTGGCGCAGATTGCTGAGCTCGCAGACGCTCTCTCCCAAGGTCGCGATCAGATCGCCCAACGTTTGCACCTTGGACGATGACAGCTCCTTAGCCGTCTCCTCGAGTGTCAGCATCTCCCCGATCACGCCGATGGCGGCGCCGAAGGTGATGAGCGCGGTCGTGGCGTTTTCGGCAACTCGATCCAGATCCTCTTGCGTGGACCCGTCGACCACGTGCTCTTGGCGTTGACTGTCCCAACGGCGGGCTGCTGTTGGCAGGACGCATTCGATCATGCTGGGCAATACGCTGTAGTGCTCGTTCATGCTGCGCCCTCCATATCGCTGTCGTCTTCAGCTTCGCGCGCTGCTCGGATCGCTGCGTAGTGCGCGTTTAGTTGGTCCAGATCGGCGAAGACATCCATGCGCTTGGCCTGGAGGTAGAGTAGGCGCTCCAGGTGGGCGAAGAAGCCGACCCAGTAGCCTTTGGCGCCAGAGTCATCCTGAAAGTCCATGTCGGCCACGATGTGCTTCAGATGACCGAAGCCGACCCAGAACGGGTTGTCCTTCAAGAACTGGACGAAATGCGCGGCGTACTCGTGGCCAAGATCGCAGGCAACGCCATAGTCGTCGGTCGGCGGCACCTGCCAGTTACTGGGCTTGGCCTTCTTGTTGCGGCGCCCGGGCCGATACACGAACGGCAGGGCATCGATGCGCGCGGGATGGACTTCGGGCTTGTAGTCCCGGCGGGCTGGGGCGGAGGGGGTCTGAGCGGTCATGGTGGAGTCCTCTTTGGTCGGAAAACCGCCACCGGCCGGTGCTACTCGGGTGTGGGTGGCGGATGCCACAGGGTTAGCACTACGGCCCAAAGAGAAACCGCGCTCCGAAGAGCCCCCGCGGCACCCACCATAAAACGTGGGCGCACAAAAAAGACGCTTCGAGTGAGCGCCTGTGCGCTCTTTGGCTTCGGGGTGCTAATCCCGGCAACCCATGTGGGGTCACTTCCGCCCC
>JBATTL010000787.1:0-2199 GCA_049670525.1 Thiohalocapsa sp.
CCATCAATCAACCCCTGGACCGTGATACAGCGATGATCCTGGTGGAAGAGATGGGCCACAAGCCGGTCGAAGCGAAAGTGAGCGACGTCGAAGACAACATGATGGAACTCCTGGAAGAGGCGAGTGATCAGGCCGAGCGCGCGCCTCGTCCCGCGGTGGTGACCATCATGGGTCATGTCGACCACGGCAAGACGTCGTTGTTGGATTATATCCGCCGCACCAAGGTTGCTGACGGCGAGGCCGGCGGCATCACACAGCACATCGGCGCCTACCATGTGAACACGGACAAGGGCACGATCTCTTTCCTCGATACGCCCGGCCATGCCGCATTTTCCGCGATGCGCGCGCGGGGTGCGGAGGTGACCGACTTGGTCATCCTGGTCGTCGCGGCAGACGACGGTGTCATGCCACAGACCGTCGAGGCGATTCAGCATGCGCGCGCGTCCAAGGTGCCCGTCGTCGTGGCCGTCAACAAGATGGATAAGCCGGAAGCCAACCCGGACCGGATCATGCAGGAACTCACTCAGCATGAGTTGGTGCCGGAGGAGTGGGGTGGCGACACCATCCTGGTCAAGGTGTCGGCGAAAACCGGTGATGGCATCGACGACTTGCTCGACGCAGTGCTGCTTCAGGCCGAGGTGTTGGAGCTGTCCGCGCCCACCGAAACCGCCGCGCACGGCGCCATCGTCGAGTCCAGTGTCGAGAAGGGCCGCGGCCCGGTAGCGACGGTTCTGGTCCAATCCGGCACACTCCGCCTTGGCGACAGCATTGTCAGCGGGTCCGAATACGGTCGCGTTCGCGCCATGTTCGATGAGGCCGGACGTCCGGTGAAGAGTGCTGGCCCGTCCATCCCCGTGCAGGTCCTCGGTCTGTCCGGCGCGCCCAACGCGGGCGACGACGTCATAGCGGTTGCAGACGAGAAGAAAGCGCGCGAGGTTGCCGAGCTGCGCGAGGATCGGGAGCGCCAAACGCGCATCGACGAGCAGCGCGCCGCCAGCCTGGATCAGTTGTTCTCACAGCTCCAGGAAGGTGATCTGAAGAGCGTCAATATCATCTTGAAGGCCGATGTACAGGGCAGTGTCGAGGCGTTACGCGAGTCCCTGGTCAAACTGACCAATGATGAGGTCAAGGTCTACGTGGTTGCCTCCGGTGTCGGCGGCATCACGGAGTCGGATGCGAATCTGGCGGTGACGTCAAACGCCATCGTCCTCGGGTTCAATGTCCGTGCCGACGCGGCCGCTCGCCGCGTGGTCGAAGAACGCGGGTTGGACCTGCGCTACTACTCGATCATCTACGAGCTGATTGACGACGTGAAGCAAGCCATTTCCGGCATGCTGAGCCCGATCGTCACCGAGGAGATTATCGGCCTTGCCGAGGTGCGGGATGTATTCCGGTCGTCAAAGTTTGGCGCCGTTGCGGGCTGCATGGTCGTGGACGGTTTGATCAAGCGCAACAGCCCAATCCGCGTGCTACGCGACAACGTCGTGGTGTACGAAGGCTCGTTGGAGTCGCTGCGTCGTTTCAAAGACGATGTGGCCGAGGTCAAGTCCGGCACCGAGTGCGGCATCGGCGTCAAGAACCACAACGACGTGCAGCCAGGTGACCAGATCGAGGTATTCGAACGCACGGAACGGGCTCGCGTCTTGTGATGCGACGATGCTCCATCCGTGACTTGGCTGCTTGGTTGCTTTGGGGACAGCAGCATTGAGGACCGGAAACGCACGGGAATTTGACCGCAGTGAGCGCGTCGGTGCCGAGCTTTTGCGTGCGCTCACTGTCATCCTTCGCGGGGTCAAGGATCCGCGCCTTGGCGAGATCACGCTGCAAGAGGTGCGGGTCAGCCGTGACCTGTCCCATGCCAAGGTGTTTTTTACCTGCTTCCCGCTGGATGAATCCAGCGCAGAACAGGCGCGACTGCTGAATGGCGCCCTGGCAGGCTACTTGCGCGCCCAGCTCGCGCGGGCGCTGAGGCTGCGTATCGTGCCGCGGCTGAGTTTCGCTCACGACGATTCCGTGCGTGACGGCGAGCGCTTGGCCGCGCTGATCGAGCAGGCCGTCGCCGAGAGTCATGCCGACACATCGATACCCGAGGCAAGCGGCCGCGGTGACGGCGGCGGCCACGGATCTGGGTCCGGAGAATAGGACATGGCAAGACGACGCAAGCATGGGCGCGACGTCAACGGCATCTTGTTGTTGGAC